>JBGTLS010000093.1:0-2378 GCA_041744015.1 Cryomorpha sp.
CAGTTCCTCATCCCAGGGAATTTTCTTCTCAATACAATCCTCTATTCTTTTTGAGAGTGTGTTTCTATCCTCACCTTCTTTGGTTAACTGCCTGCCTGTGTTTAAACCAGGAATAAAATCAGGATCGGCTTCAAATATTTCATTGGTGATCTCAGACCAATAAACTGTTCCCTTATCTACATCGATCTCCCAGCTTCCTATACGTGCCAGCCGGTTGGATTTCTCCAATAGAGCTTCCAGTTTCTTCTTTTCGGTGATGTCTGATGAAATACCAATAATACCTGATACGCTATTGTTTTCATCATAAATTGGGGAATTGGAAATTAAAGCAGGGAATTCGGTTCCATCTTTGCGCTGCACGCTGAACTCACCAGACCATGTTTTACCATTTTTCAGAGCCTGCATTATCTCTAAAGCCTCGTCCCTGCTTGTTTGAGAAGGCGTGAGAAGCATAATATTCTTTTCTATCGCTTCTTCCGGTGTCCAGCCATAAATATTTTCAGCTGCTTTGTTCCAATAATTAACAACTCCATCCAGGTCTGTCGCTATTGCCGCCTGCCCGATTGTGCTTAATAAATTCGCTTTGAATCTGTTTTCTTCATCTGCTTTTTTTCGCTCAGTAATGTCCCTGGCTGTCAAATAGAGGGTTTTACCAACCGGTTCAATACTCCATTCCAACCATTTATAATTTCCATTTTTACATCGGTAGCGGTTGGTAAATGAAATGGTGGAGACACCTTTTGCCAATCTTTCAATTTCCTGCAAGGTTTGGGGTATATCATCTGGATGAACAAACTCTAAAAATGGTGTTGC
This sequence comes from Cryomorpha sp., assembly GCA_041744015.1. Classification (GTDB taxonomy): domain Bacteria; phylum Bacteroidota; class Bacteroidia; order Flavobacteriales_D; family Cryomorphaceae; genus JBBQZU01. The sequence continues at coordinate 814 of JBGTLS010000093.1, forward strand.
ACAAAATTCATCAGGACTGTAGCCCAGTGTTTTTTCAAAAGATGGATTTACCCGTGTAAAATACCCATCACCACCTGTAATGCCCATCATATCAACTGACAGGTCGAAAAACATATTGCGTTCTTCTTCCGCCTTTTTGCGTTCGGTAATGTCCGATCGGATGGCCATATACTGGTAAGGCTTTCCCTCTTCATCACGGAAAGGAACAATGGTGGTATCTACCCAGTATATCGTTCCATCTTTCGCTTTATTCTTTAATTCTCCTTTCCATATTTTACCATTGGCAATGGTAGTCCATAAATTTTTAATGTACGATTTGGGATGATAACCCGAATTAAGGATACGGTGATCCTGCCCGATCAATTCCTGAACGCTGTATTTTGAAATTTTGCAGAAATTTTCATTTACATATTTGATGATTCCTTTCTGGTCGGTAATAGCCACAATGGATGACTGGTTCAGTGCATATTTATAATCGGTAATTTTTTTTTCTGCTTTTATTCGTACAGTTATGTCCTGATGTGAGATAACAACTTTATTTGCATCGCCTCCAAAATTTTTGACGCTTAGTGAAAACCATCGCTGCTCATCCGGAGAATGACAGGGGTATTCCATTTCAAAACATGGTCTTTCCTCTTTAAAAACAGACTGAATGCCGGCCAATACCTTCTCTGCATCAATCTCACCATTTTCTATTGCTCGTTTGCAAACATCAAAGTAGTTGCTTCCTGTTGAAACCAGATCAAGTGATGTTAAACCATTTTCATATGCGAAATCATCCCACGCTTTGTTTACGGCTATGAGGTTCCCGCTTTGATCTATCACGGTAATATGCGAACTGAGTGAAGAAAGCACTCCCTTATTGAATTCTTCGCTTTCGTGCAGTTGTTGCTCCGCACTGTTTTTCTTCATTGCATTCAATACTGCCTGAGGCAGGCGATGCAAGCGGTCTTTGAGGATATAATCATCAGCCCCTGCTTTCATCACTTCTACAGCATATTCTTCTGATACAGTTGCTGAAACCAGTATAAAAGGAATTTTTATTCCTTTTTGCTTCATTAGCTTGATGGCTTCTTTAGAATCAAAGGAGGGAAGTGTGTGGTCGGACAAGATGATGTCTGGAGAAAATTCTTTGAGCGCCTTTTCAAAGGTTGTTTTATTGGCTACAACCAATTTCTCAAATTGAATATTTCCTTTTTTCAATTCTCTTTCTACCAATTCAGCATCGGCTGGCTGGTCCTCGAGGTGAAGTATTTTTAATTTATTTTTCAATATGTCAGCATATTTTTTGCTTGTTTAAACAGGAGGATGATTCTTCAGCAACCAATAGAAACCAAGATCTGTAACGACTTTGGTAAATTCTTCAAAATCAACCGGCTTGACAATATAACTGTTCGCACCAAGCGAATAGGCACGTTCAATATCCGGATGCTCTTTGGAAGAAGTGAGTACAACGACAGGAATATCTTTTGTGAGTCGATTTGCCTTTATCCGCGTCAGCACTTCAAGTCCGTCCACTTTCGGCATTTTTAAATCGAGCAGTATTACTTTTGGTTTATTGCTAA
>JBGTLS010000094.1:0-8751 GCA_041744015.1 Cryomorpha sp.
CAGACGCTGGAACTTGATCCCGAACAACCTTCATTTGCGGAAGAATTTCATGTGTTCACTGTTCTTTGGACAGAGCAGTGTATACAATTTCAAATGGACGGCATAAATATCGGTGAACCCAATACCCGTTCCACAACCCTGCCGACCACCTACCCTTTTGACCAGGATTTTCATATGATATTAAACGTTGCAGTGGGCGGTAACCTGCCCGGCAATCCCGATGGAACCACACAATTTCCGCAGACAATGGAAGTGGATTATGTGAGGGTATATCAGTGAGTTTTTGGTTTTTAGTTTTTGGTTTTTAGACAGGACCGAAAACCAGGCACCAAAAACTAAAAACTAATCACCAAACACTAAAAACTAAAAACTAAACACCAAAACCAACACCAATGAAAAAAATCTACCTTCTATTTTCAGCAGCATGTCTGATGGCACCTTTAGCGAATGCACAGCAGATATGGGAAAACTTCGAAGACATTCGCCGGGTGAATTACTTTTTTGTAAATGGCACCTTCATTCCATATAACGAAAATCCGGATCAATCCGGTGCGAACACCAGTCAGGTGGCAGCTCTGTATACCCGGAATGCGGCCGAACTCTATGATGTAATCGTAATGGACCGCAGCATGGCCGATGTTTCAGATTACATCTCTGGGGCGAAAGTAATTACCATGCAGGTGTGGAGCCCTGCTGTGGGAAAAACCGTTCAAATCACATTGGAAAACAGTGTACTGGCACAGCCGGCAAATTACCCCACAGGACGCCGCAGTGAGCATTTTGCCACCACGACTGTCGCCAATCAATGGGAAACACTCACCTTCGTAATGAGCAATCAGCCCGATCCAGGCGTGAGCAATTCGAATGTGAACCGCCTCGTAATACTCTTTGATCCCAATTCAAACAATGCCGATACTTACTATTGGGACAACCTGAGTGCACCCGAGTTTTCATTCGACAACTGTGCAGGGGTTACTACCAACGAAATGATTTTGAATGATTTCGAATGCCAGCAAAATGTCAACTACATTTTCTCGCACTCCGGAATCAACTTTCGTCGCATTGCCAATCCCGACATGACAGGCAATCCTTCATCACATGTGGCGCGCTACGTGCGCAATGGTGGTGAAGAAAATGATGTATTGATCGGTCGTTTTGATGGTAACCTTGACCTGGAAGCAAACAATACAATTAAGCTGGATGTTTGGGACCCCAACGCCCCTACCAATGTCATCATCTCCCTGCAAAATAACGACAATGATGTTATTCTGGAAATGACAGCGCAGACGAGTGTAAGCAGTGCATGGCAAACATTGACTTACGATCCGTCATCCGTATCCGAGGCCAATGATATCACTCAATTTGTCATCCTGTTCGATCCGGGAGCCAGCACTTCTGATGAGTACTTCTTCGACAATTTCATTGTGGACGGGGTAAGTAATGTGGCCAATCTGGAAGCAGTAGTTTCATTCAACACATTCCCGAATCCATCTCAGGGCGAGACCACTTTTCAATACGAATTGACAAAATCTGCCGATGTGAACTTCACCATTTTTGACCTTACCGGAAAGGTGGTGGATCAACGCAACCTTGGTCAACAGCCTGCCGGAACAAATGTGGTGAGTTGGACCGCAAAAGGCATTTCCAACGGAGTCTACTTTTACACATTTTCCATCGATGGTCAGACCGCTACCGGTAAAATCATACTCAACCGGTAGTTTAAAAAAAGGAAATACATGCTAAAAGCAACCGGATGGATACACGTCCACCTGTTGCCCCAATTGAAAGTCCCAAAAGGCCTTTCCCTGATAATTTTTGCTTACAATGAACCAACCGGCACCAACCACTTCCATTTCTCAACCCGATACATATCAGCGCATTGATGTCCTGATCGGGCAAATGACGCTGCCTGAAAAAATCGGGCAGATGTCTCAGATAGCTGCTCCCGGTGGTCTGACCGACGAGATCAGACAGGCCATCCAAAACGGGGAAGTTGGTTCCATTCTAAATGAAATTGATACAGATACGCTGAACGAAATGCAGCGCATCGCCCGGGAAGAAAGCCGCCTCGGTATTCCCATCATCATTGGCCGGGATGTGATACATGGGTTTCAGACCATGCTGCCCATTCCCCTGGGTCAGGCTGCTTCCTGGAATCCCGAATTGGTGGAAAAGGGCGCACATATTTCAGCGCTCGAAGCAGCCTCCGTTGGGATCCGCTGGACGTTTGCCCCGATGATTGATATCACCAGAGACCCGCGCTGGGGCCGCATCGCAGAGTCATTGGGCGAAGACCCATACCTCACAAGTGTGCTCGGCGCCGCCATGGTGAAAGGATTTCAGGGTGATGATCTCTCAAAACCCGGAAGCATTGCGGCTTGCGCCAAACATTTTGCGGGTTATGGATATTCGGAATCAGGCCGCGATTATGCCTATGTAAACATTTCTGAAAACGATCTGAGAAATACCGTGCTCCCTCCTTTCAAAGCAGCCAAAGATGCGGGTGTGGCAACTTTCATGACAGCATTCAGTGATGTAAACGGCGTGCCTGCCACAGGCAATCAATTCCTGTTGAAAAAAATACTCCGACAAGAGTGGGAATTTCCCGGATTTGTGGTCAGCGACTGGGACAGCGTGATTCAACTCACAACCCAGGGCTTTTCCGAAAACCACAAAGAAGCCGTTTTTGAAAGCGTGAGCGCTGGTGTGGATATGGAAATGGCGAGTCGATCGTACAAGCATTTTCTGGAAGAATTGGTGCATGAAGGCAGGATATCTATGGAAGAGGTTGATACCTGTGTCCGCAATATTCTCAAAGTAAAATTCGACCTGGGACTCTTTGAAAATCCCTTTACAAATACCCGATCTTTTCCCGAGAAGGGCAACCCAGGCCATCTTAAAATTGCAAAGCAGGCGGCAATAGAGAGCTGCGTGCTGCTAAAAAACGACCATGATGTATTACCTCTGCAGGCAGATCGCATTCACAACCTCGCGATTATCGGTCCACTGGCCGACGACCCTTTGGAGCAGATGGGCACGTGGACTTTTGACGGGGTGGCGGAGTGGTGTGTTACCCCGCTTCAGGCCATACGGGAAACCGTGGGGCCAAACACCGTAATCCGCGTAGCCAAAGGGCTCGAAACCACACGCACCAAAAACAGGGATGGATTTGCTGAAGCCATTGAAGCGGCCCGACAGTCGGATACCGTCATTCTCTTCATGGGCGAAGAAGCCATCCTGAGTGGGGAAGCGCATTGCCGGGCGGATATCGACCTGCCGGGATATCAGAACGAACTGCTCCTGGAGATTTCAAAACTGGGTAAAGAGACAATACTGGTTATTATGGCGGGCAGGCCCCTGACGATTACCAACACCAGACATTATGTGAACAGCATGCTCTGCGCCTGGCATCCGGGCACCATGGGTGGTCCGGCCATCGCCGATATCCTTTTCGGAAAAGTAAGCCCTTCCGGGAAACTGCCCTGCTCCTTCCCGTCTATGGTTGGTCAGATTCCGATTTACTATAATCAGCGTAAGTCGGGCAGACCGGCAAAACACGACTCTTTTTTGCACATGGACGATATTCCGGCTAAGGCTGAGCAAACATCCACAGGCAATACTTCCTTCCATATGGATGCCGGTGTGGATCCCCTGTACGCTTTTGGATTTGGTCTTTCCTACACCCATTTCGCTTATGCGAACCTCCGGCTTTCCACACAGGAATTGCATTTGAACGACACCCTCGTGGTGGAATGTGACATCAAAAATGAAGGACAGCGTGCAGGTGCAGAAGTAGTACAACTATACACCCACGATCGGTTTGGCAGCGTGACCCGCCCCATCCGCGAACTCAAGGGATTTCAGAAAATCCACCTGAATCCCGGGGAGACAAAAACGGTAACCTTCCATCTTCATACAGATCACCTCGCTTTTTACAACCGCAAAATGAAACGGATTACCGAACCCGGCGATTTCGACCTCTGGGTAGGCGGCGACAGCAATACAACCAACCACAAGGAATTTAAAATAACCAGCTGACCAATTATGACCACAAATCCGCCCATACGCGTCAAAGGCACGAAAACCAACAGGTTTGTCGTACTGACAGCACTCATCGTAGCGCTGGGTGGATTCCTGATGGGATTTGACGCTTCGGTGATTTCCGGGGTCAACAAATTCATCGAACTCGAATTTGAGCTCACCAAACTCGAACTCGGTTGGGCGGTGAGTTCGCTGACCCTCACAGCGACCCTGGCCATGATGGTGTCTGGCCCCCTGAGCGATCGCCTTGGCCGCAAAAAAGTGCTCACCATTGCTGCCATCCTTTATGCGATTTCAGCGGTTGGTTCAGCGCTTGCGCCCGATTTTACCACGCTGATCATCGCAAGGATGGTCGGGGGAATAGGTGTTGGAGCTTCATTGATTATCGCTCCGATGTACATCGCAGAGATTTCACCCCCGGAATTGCGTGGACGCATGGTGTCCTTCAATCAGCTCAATATCGTACTGGGGATATCCGTAGCTTTTTTCACGAATTACCTGATCCTTCAATGGGGTCAGTCAGAATCTTCCTGGGCGCAAAGTTTAATGTTTGCTAAGTACAATTGGCGCTGGATGCTTGGCGTGGAAGCCATTCCTGCTGTTCTCTATTTTTTCGGATTGCTGTTCGTGCCCAGCAGCCCGCGATGGCTGGCCATGAAAGGGCGATACGACGAAGCGCTCAAAATAATGACCCGAGCCTGTGGGCCGGAAGAAGCAGCCAAAATCATCCAGTCGGTCAAAGACAGTATGGCCGATACGAGCCAAAAGGAAAAAACGCCGATCAAAACATTGTTTAAACCCGCCCTGCGCCTGGTACTCACCATCGGCCTGGTCATTGGTATTCTTCAGCAAATCACCGGTATTAATTCGGTTTTCTTTTACGCGCCTATGATTTTTGAGCAATCGGGAATCGGCACGGATGCTTCTTTTTCACAAGCCATTTACGTGGGACTGATCAACCTGGTGTTCACCCTCATCGCGATTTCCCTTATCGACAAGCTCGGACGCAAACCGTTGCTCATCGGTGGTGTAACAGGCATCGCCGTGTGTATGTTCCTGCTTTCTTACGGTTTTCACTCTGCTTCTTATACCCTTACGGAAAAATCGCTGACCGAACTGCCGGTTGAAATCGACCGTGCACAACTCGCTCCCCTGCTCAATCAGACTTTTTCAGACGATGTGAGCTACAAGCAAGCACTAAGGGCAAATCTGGGTGAAATTCCCGCCAAAACATACGAGTCACAACTCATCACCGGCGCTGTAACCATGAATTCTATGTTGATCCTGATCGGGATTCTGGGCTTTGTGGCCTCATTTGCCGTGAGCGTCGGACCCGTGATGTGGGTGCTCTTCTCAGAGCTTTTTCCCATTTGGATCCGCGGACTCGCCATCTCTTTCGTTGGGTTGGTAAACTCTGCTGTAAGTTTTGGCGTGCAACTGGTATTCCCTTGGGAACTTGAGACCCTCGGCAGCAGCCTCACATTTATGATCTATGGCGTTTTTGCGGTGCTCGGCCTGATTTTCATCGCGCTCAAATTGCCCGAAACGAAAGGGAAATCGCTCGAAGAGTTAGAAAAAATATTGGTGAAATGAAATATCCATTCATCTACATAGGGATGTTTTTTGGCCTCCTCACCGCTTGTGGACCGGACGCAGTGAAGCATTCCGCCGAAACATCTGACACCGTCCTTCCGGAAAAAGTGATAGTGGTTGTGGAAGCGGCAAACTTTTCAGCTTCGGATGGAAAAATAGACGTAGCAAAACAGTCAAACCGGAAGGGATACATTTCTGCTGCCGGCGAAACATGGCTGGCATATGACGTGGAGATTCCCACAGCAGGACGCTACGAAGTCCGCATCCTTGCTTCCCCCGAAGAAGAAGGTTCTACTGTTTGGATAGAAGATTATGTCGGCAATCCGGACGACCGCACTTACAATATTACCGGAACCATCGCACTTGATTCGCTTTCAACGGGTGAAGGAGTCTTTCAATATTTCACGAAAGTGGGAAGCCCTCTGAATGCGGGCTTACACAAAATCAAAGTCCACACCAATGGCGCCATGCAGATTGACAAGATTGAATTTGAACTTGTAAGAGCGCATCAGTTCACACCGGAAATCATCACCCAAAACATGTCGGGTGAAAACCTTACCCTGGTTTGGTCGGATGAATTTGACGGCACTACCATCGATACCAGCAAATGGACTTTTGATATAGGCAACTGGGGTTGGGGAAATAATGAATTGCAATACTACACTGAAAACCGCCCGGAGAATGCCCGCATCGAAGACGGGAATCTGGTGATCGAAGCACACAAAGACGACATGGGTCAGGCCTGGACCTCAGCCCGTCTCACCACACGGGGAAAAATCAGCTTCGTATACGGCCGTATCGCTTTCCGCGCACGTGTGCCCAAAGAGAAAGGTAATTGGGCGGCAGGTTGGACCCTGGGCGACAATTATATCGATGAATTCTCCTGGCCTTACTGCGGAGAAATTGACATTCTAGAAAGCGTGGGTTACGAAATGGATGATGCCACCGGCGATGGAATTGCCCATGCCTCGGCGCATTGCGGGGCATATTACTTCAAACTGGGCAATCAGCCCACAGGTACCATTCCGGTGAAAAACATGAACGAAGAATTCCACATCTACGCCATCGACTGGAGCCCGGAAGGCATGACTGCATCGGTGGACGGGGTGGAATACTTCACTTACGACGATACTTCCAGTGACCTTTCCTGGCCTTTTGACAAACCCCAAAACATCATTTTAAACCTCGCCATGGGCGGGGGCTGGGGTGGACTTATGGGTATGGATGAATCTGTGACCTCACAGCGCTTCATTGTCGATTATGTGCGGGTATATGAAAAATCGGATGAATAATCGACTCATATACATATCGGTATTCACGTTTACATCAATGATTATTTCATGTGGTTCCGGGATGGTTTATGCCCAATCGCTCAGCCAATGGGATCGGGATATAGAAACCATCATCGCAGGTATGACCCTGGAAGAAAAGGCAGGCCAAATGACCAATATCAGCCTCATGGCCCTGGCCGAAGGAAATTTCTGGGACCGCCGCGATACCATCCGATTGGATACCGCCAAAATGCGCGACCTGCTCACCAACCACCATGTGGGATCGGTTCAAAACCTGGGCACCTATCCGCTCAGTCCTGCAGAATGGAGAAAATACATCAGCATCATCCAGGAAACGACCTTGAAGCACAGCCCTTCAGGTATTCCACTGCTTTACGGGATCGATGCCGTCCATGGCGCCAATTACACCGCCGGCTCCACACTCCTTCCGCACCAACTCGGGCTGGCTGCCACCTGGAATCCAAAGCTGGCTGAGCGCGCCGGAGCCATCACTTCTTATGAAATGAAAGCCTCGGGAATTCCCTGGAATTATGCACCCGTGCTGGATGTGGCACGCAATCAGCTCTGGGGACGGATATTTGAAACTTTTGGCGAAGACACGTATCTCACCACCCAAATGGGCCTGGCTATGATGCGCGGATCCCAGGGAGACGATATTTCAGGAGATTTTCATACGGCGGTTTGCCTCAAACACTTCCTGGGTTACGGACATCCCGTGAATGGGAAAGACCGCTCCCCTACATATCTCCCTGAGCGTTTGCTCCGGCAAATTCACCTGCCACCTTTCGAAGCGGCCATCAACAGCGGCGCCACAACTGTGATGCTCAATTCCGGTGCGGTAAATGGCATTCCCTCTCACGCCGATCACGATCTGATCACCGGAATACTCAAAGGCGAACTGGGTTTTGAAGGCTTTGTGATTTCTGACTGGGAAGACGTGATGAACCTCGTGACTACCCATCAGGTGGCAAAAGACGAAAAAGAAGCAGTGAAAATTGCTGTAAACGCAGGTCTCGATATGTGCATGGAACCCTATGACGCGAGTTTTGCAACACATCTCGTTGAGCTGGTGAACGAAGGCAGTGTCTCTCCGGGCCGGATAGACGATGCCGTGCGCCGCATTCTCCGGGTAAAAATGCAAATGGGACTTTTTAAAAAGCCACAGACCGACCCGAAACGCTACCCGAAATTTGGCTCCGCAGAATTTGCGCAGGCCAGTTTTGAGACAGCATGCGAATCAATAACCCTGCTCAAAAACGACAAGGACGTTCTGCCCTTTCCTACCGGAAAAAAAATACTGGTCACCGGACCAGCAGCCCACTCTCTGAACTACCTGAACGGCGCCTGGTCGCGCACCTGGCAGGGAATGGACACCGCCTTCAACGATCCGGGGAAACAAACTATACTGGAAGCCATACATGCTAAAAACGGACAGGAAAATACATTTTACGTACCTGGCACGCTTCACGATGTCGATGTAAATACAACCGCCGCAGTAAAAGCTGCCGCAAATGCAGATTACATCGTGGTTTGCCTCGGTGAAAAACCGGCCACCGAAAAACCTTCCGACATCGACGACCTGAATTTGCCACAGGTCCAACAGGAGCTCGTTAAAGCCCTTTCGGCAACTGGAAAACCATTGATACTCCTACTCGTTCAGGCGCGGCCGCGAGTGATTAGCCAGATAGAACCCCTCGCTTCAGCTATCCTTATGGCCTACCTTCCGGGAAATGAAGGTGGATCTGCCATCGCAGCCACCCTATTTGGCGAGAACAACCCTTCCGGTAAATTACCTCTCACTTATCCGCGCCATTCGGGTTCGCTC
>JBGTLS010000095.1:0-4301 GCA_041744015.1 Cryomorpha sp.
TCCGGGGCTGCGGGCTGGCTCCGCACAGGCTGGTGGGCATTCCTCATTTTCGGCGGCGCGGCCCTCGGCGGACTGATATTTATCGCGCCAGATTTGCAGCGGCAACCGGGGATTCACAACAATGGAATTTACCACAACAAATTGCAAACACGCCATTATCCCGCCATCATCCTCTTCGTTTTTCTGGTGGTTTTTTACATCATTCTGTATCAGTTTCCAGTCTACCTCACAAACCAGATTGTGCTGCTCGAACCGCTCAGCGAAACGCTTTCCGGCGGTGCGGCCAATCAGTGGTTTCTTTACGGATTTATGTACAGCCTCGCCATGCTCATTATGGGCATCCGAATGATGGTAAAATACCGCGGCAATCCCTACCAACAGGTGCGCACAGTCAGTGTGATTTTCTTTCAGATTGCCTTTGCTTTTATGCTTCCGCAAATTCTCACCCTGATGCAGATGCCGGCCTACGATATCAAGAGCATCTGGCCGCTGGAATATGCTTTTTTCTTCGACTACCGGGTCGATCAGATGTTGGAAGCGGGAACTTTCGGATTGTTTCTGCTCATTTGGGGTACCGCGCTTTTTATGATTGGCGTTCCGGTACTCACTTATTTTTACGGCAAGCGCTGGTATTGCTCCTGGGTTTGCGGCTGTGGCGGTCTCGCCGAAACAGTCGGAGATCCCTGGCGTCAATTGAGCGACAAACGGCTCGGCGCGTGGAAAATTGAACGGTGGCTTGTGCACGGCGTCCTGGTTTTTGCTGTGGTGATGACCATTGCTGTACTGTACACTACGGTTTCCGGTGATTCAGAATTGCTCGGAATCAATTCGTACAACGTCCGTTCGACGTATGGATTTTTCATCGGTTTTGTTTTCGCGGGAGCGGTGGGCACTGGATTTTATCCGATCATGGGCAACAGGGTTTGGTGCCGGTTCGGTTGTCCGCTGGCTGCTTACCTCGGCCTGGTGCAGCGGTTTAAATCGCGGTTTCGCATCACCACCAATGGCGGTCAGTGCATCTCCTGCGGCAATTGTTCCACTTATTGCGAAATGGGCATCGACGTGCGGTGGTACGCCCAACGTGGTCAGAATATCGTGCGTTCGAGTTGTGTGGGCTGTGGGGTTTGCTCAGCGGTTTGTCCCCGGGGCGTTTTGAAATTGGAAAACAAAAGTACCAAAGAACGCATCAACGAAAATCCCATCATTATCGGAAGGGAAGGAGTTACTTTAAATGTCTGAATCTAACTTCGTCTGTTTTCATGAATAAGCTCCTTATTGATGTGGTCATTCCAGCTTATAATGAAGCCCAATCCGTGGGACTTGTGGTGAAGGATATTCCCAAAAATCTGGTGCGCCATATCGTAGTGGTCGACAACAATTCGACCGACGATACTGCCCGGGTTGCGCGTGAGGCCGGTGCTGTGGTGGTTGCAGAATCCCATCAGGGCTACGGGGCCGCCTGTTTGAAGGGGTTGGATTTTTTGCGGAAACAGGAACCGCAACCTGACATTGTGGTCTTCCTGGATGCCGATTATTCCGATCATCCCGAAGAGATGACCGAATTGATTCAGCCCATTCTGGATGGGAAAGCTGAGCTGGTGATCGGCAGCCGTTCCACCCGCGAAAAAGGCGCCATGATGCCCCAACAGATTTTCGGAAACTGGCTGGCTACATCTCTCATGCGCCTGCTTTACAACGGAAAATTTACTGATTTGGGGCCGTTTCGCGCCATCACGTGGCGTTCGCTGGAAGAGATCGGGATGAAAGACAGAGATTTTGGCTGGACCGTGGAAATGCAGGTGAAAGTCCTGAAGAAAAAAATCAGCTACGCAGAACATCCCGTAAAATACAGGCGTCGCAAAGGTGTTTCAAAAATCACCGGCACCATTCGGGGCACCGTGATGGCCGGATATAAAATAATCCTGACAATTTTGCGGCATGTTTAGTTGGATATGGATCGTGATCGCAATATATGCGGTGGGCATGTTTTTCATTTTTCTGTACAGCCTGGTGCAGCTCTCTTTATTGATCAAATACCGGCGCCAAAGTGGCGTGCCACCTTCTGAAAACGTTCAATCTGATTGGCCTGCGGTTTTGGTTCAACTGCCGATATACAACGAACAGTATGTGGTGGAGCGATTGATCGATGCAGCCTGCGCGCTGGATTATCCCCGAAATCGACTGGAGATTCAGGTACTCGACGACAGCGACGACAGGTGTTTCGAACTGGCAGCTGCGCGGGTGGCCCACTGGAAAAGTTTGGGATTTGCAATTAGCCATGTGAAACGTCCTGTGCGAACCGGATTCAAAGCCGGGGCTTTACAATTCGGACTTGCGCTCAGTGAAGCACCTTTCGTGGCTATTTTTGACGCCGATTTTATTCCGCCCACCAATTTTCTACGCTGCACTGTTCCACGGTTTGCAAATGAAAAAGTGGGCATGGTGCAAACCCGTTGGGCCCATCTCAACCGGAATTATTCCCTGCTTACCATGGTGCAGGCATTTGCGCTGGACGCTCATTTCACCATTGAACAAACCGGCAGAAATCTCGGATCGCATTTCATCAATTTCAATGGCACGGCCGGCATTTGGCGCAAAGCCTGCATCGAAGACGCCGGGGGCTGGAGCGCTGATACCCTGACGGAAGATTTGGATCTCAGCTACAGGGCCCAACTAAAAGGGTGGAAATTTGACTTCCTCGAAGATTCGGTCTCTCCAGCCGAATTGCCCGCTGAAATGAACGCCCTCAAAAACCAACAGTACCGATGGAACAAAGGCGCAGCAGAATGCGCCGTGAAACACCTCTTCACTGTGCTTTCACGAAAAAAGCTTTCATTTTCCACACGGGTTCACGCCTTTTTTCATCTTCTGAATTCATCGATTTTCATTTGGATAGTTATCTGCGCATTGTTTTCACTGCCGCTGATTTTTATCAAAGACCAAAATCCGGAATACGATAATTTGTTTCATATAGGCGGCTTGTTGTTGTTCAGTTTTTTCATACTCGCCTGGTATTACTACAGCGCTTTTCGCAAAGCCGATCCAGCACGGGGACGGATGGCATTTTTGTGGTTGTATCCGGCTTTTTTGAGCATGTCGATGGGCATGAGTCTGCACAATGCACGCGCCGCCATACTGGGATATGCCGGCAAACGAACGCCATTTATCCGCACACCGAAATGGAATATCGTTGGCAAAACCGGTCAGTGGACTGATAAACAATACCTCAGCAGGAAAATCCCCGTCATCACCTGGTTTGAAGGTTTGTTTTTTGCGTATTTCCTCGGAGCACTTGTCTACGGTATTTTCATAGGCGAGTGGGGTTTCATTCCCCTCCACGCCATGTTGACATTTGGGTTTGCCGCCGTGTTTTTCTACTCCGTCAGGCACGCTTCCACATGAAAAATAAGCACATATTTCCGGCTCTCTGCGGGCTGATTTTTGTGCTGCTTTTTATTCGACTCTCCTTTACTCCCCGGACCGCTTTCGCGGAAATGATGCTTATCTATTCGGGGCTGTTCGCCCTGTATTTCCGGGCCTGGTATAAAAAACCTATGTTTTCTGTGCCTGCATTAATCCTTGTCTTTTTGGCCGTTCGATTACCTTTCTTTTTTCATTTACCCCTCCTCAGCGATGATTTCTTCCGGTTTCTTTGGGATGGTTTGCTCATTACGGAAGGTAGGAGTCCATATGGCATGGCACCGGTTTCAGTGGATACAACCGTTTTTGCGGATTCAGAATTTGGCCAGCGTTTGCTTTCCGGGATGAATTCTCCGGATTTTGCAAGTGTGTATCCGCCGCTGAATCAGTTGTTTTTTGCGATAGCTGCTTTCCTTTCAGGAAACGATCTGCTCCAGGGCGTGAACGTGATGCGGGGTATCATCGCGCTTTCTGAAGCCGGCATGTTTGTTTATTTTTTATTGCGTTATCCGGAAAAAATCTGGCTCCTTGCAGCTTATTTGCTCAATCCACTTGTCGTCGTGGAGGGCATTGGAAATGTGCATTTCGAAGCAGCTTTGGTGCCCTGTCTGGCCGTGGCTTTCGCCAAATTCAATTCCGGACATTTCGCGAAAGCGGGAATAGCCTGGGCCGGTAGCATCCTGATCAAACTCACCCCCCTGATGTTGGCGCCGGTTTTTTGGTTTCAAAGCCGGGGAAGAAGCCGCTGGGTTTTTGTTTTCGCCTCTTCTGTATTGTTGCTGACTTTTACAATTCCTTGGATATTAAATTCAAAAATCGTCGACGGATTTGGTTTGTACTTCCATCATTTTGAATTCAATGCCTCGGTCTATTATCTGGTC
>JBGTLS010000096.1:0-7935 GCA_041744015.1 Cryomorpha sp.
TAAATGAACTGTGCTCACCGTATATCCCTATTGTTTCATCGGGCGAAGATGCAGTAGAAAAAATGTATGTCTCTCCCGTATAAAGCGGTTGCCAGGTTTGACCATTCGCCAATTGAATAGCGTATAAGGCCATAGTCGTTAGTAAAATCTGTTTCATAGGTTTTTGGTTGATTCATAAGCTTTCCAATGATAAAAAGAATTAACCAGAATCCGGGATGCAGAAATCACTATTCTTGAAGTTCTAATCTCCAAAATCATTCCTCACATCATCTCAGATGTGAGTAGTGAGTAAAAAAAAATTCGCAGGTGTCCGATTACATCGACCGAAGGGTGATAATCATCTCATCAACACATCAACTAATCAACACATCAACTCATCCCCAAATCAACACATCAACACATCAACTAATCAAGTAATACTTCCCTGACAACTCGAACCTGCGCCGGCTGTGCATCCGTAACAATGTTGTGATACCGCGATCTCTCTGCCAGCAAGGGCGGCTGGATCGTACGTGGAGATGTGCTGATTTGCGGATGCGACTTTCAGACCGAGCATCTGATTGAAATCACAGTCGTAGAGATAACCATCATAGCTCACCGAAATGGTATTTCGGCACATGACGTTTTTAACGGCTGCGGGATTGTACGCATCCACCAGGGCTTCCATATAATCTTCGTAATTTTCACTGGCCACGAGGTATTCAAGAAAACGGCTGATGGGCAGGTTGGTGATGGTGAAAAGTTCGTTGAATGAAATGCCAAAGTCTTCCATCAGATTTTTTTTGAACTCCATTTGAAGACTGGTCTGATCACCGGGCAGGAAGGCGCCGGCGGGGTTGTAGACCAGGTCGAGTTTGAGCCCGGACCCATCTATTCCATAGCCTACTTCGTTTAGCATTTGCAAAGCGCGAATGGACTTGTCAAAAACTCCATTGCCGCGCTGCTTGTCGGTGCGTTCTCTTTTGTAAAAAGGGAGGGAAGAAACCACATGCACTTTGTGTTTTTTGAAAAATTCCGGAAGGTCGTGGTATTTTTTATTGGCCAGGATGATGGTGAGGTTGGAACGAACGATAAAATCCTTCACGCCGATTTTGGCACATTCTTCCACAAACCAGCGAAAATGTGGATTCATTTCCGGGGCACCACCTGTGAGGTCCAGTGTATTTACGGAAGTGGTGCGCAGGACGCGAAGAATGTGTTCCATCGTCTCGCGCGTCATGATCTCTTTCCGATCCGGGCCAGCATCCACATGGCAATGCGAACATACCTGATTGCACATATAGCCCACGTTTACCTGAAGAATTTCGATGGTCGCAGGGGTGAGTGGATAGTCGCCGGTACGGTGCAGAATTTCTTTGAATTTCGGCATATCCCCACGCTCAAAAATACCATTGCTCAGATATTTTAATTGTTCCCGCGGGTCAGCCAGTTTGTTCTTTCGAAATGCCAGGGATTTTTCAGTCATACTACATGCTCAGCTTTTCTACCTTGTTCATCATTTGTACCCCGTGTACGAGCGATGCACCTCCTCTGATGGCTCCTGCCACGTGGAGGGCTTCCATCATTTCTGCTTTTTCAATGCCGCGTTGCAGGCCATCCGTGGTATAAGCATCGATGCAATAAGGGCATTGAATTGTATGGGCCACAGCCAGAGCTATGAGTGATTTTTCCCGCGCTGTGAGCGCTCCTTCGGCAAATACAGCGCCGTAATAATCAAAAAATTTCGCGCCGAGTTCGGGGTTCCAGTCGCTGATATTGCCAAATTTCTTCAGGTCTTTCGGATCGTAATAGGTCTTTTCCATGTGGTGCTTTTGAACAATATTAAGGTTTATCATGAAGTTGTGACGAAATACTTACGCCAGTTATAATTAATTGGATTTTTGAAATTCGTATTTCGCTTTATTGGGTTCTCGTTTGATGCGAATGGGAACAACAGCGAAATGAATTTTGTTTTCGATACAGTTGTTTAAAGTCGGGATAACAACAGCGATTCCTTATTTTCAATTCAATTCCTTACCCACAAAAATGTTGGGCCTCTCAAATGGTTGGATATTTCGCTGTCAACAGATGTTGGTTTTTTACGACGAATCCGCGGAAACTGACAGGACTTTTTCCGGAGATCGTTTCGACCCAATTGGCGGTTTTTGGCGTTGCCTTGAATCGGGGCAAATAATGTAGCATGATCATCACCAGAATGAACATGGAAGGGACTTCCTCCTTTCGTTTATTTATATAAAATGAAATCAGGTCGGGATTGACGAATGTGATTTTTTTATCTAATACTTCCGTCAAAACAGCTGCCATTTCTCCAAAGCTCATTTGCTCTTTGTTGGTGAGTTCGTAAGCCTTGTTCTGATGTTTGGTCGGATCCAGAAGAATCACCGCAGCCACTTTCCCCACATCTTCCACATCAATCAATGTGAATTTGGATTTTCCGGCAGGCAGATAAATTCTTTGATTTTTTAATAAATCCTGGCGCAGGGTTGTTGTGAAATTTTGCATAAAATATGCAGGTCTGAGAAAGGTGTAATTTATTCCGCTTTTTTCGATTAATTTTTCGATTTTATAATGTGGAATAAACGAACTGGTTTCAGCGCCCTGAACCGAGAGGAAAACAATATGATCGATTTTTTTCTCAATGGCGATTTCAATTATTGGTTGGAAAAATTTTTTCACATTAGAAATGTGAGGTGGGCGAAGTAGAAACAGGATATTGCACGCTTCAAAAGCGCGTGCAATAATGAGTGGGTCTTCAAAATCGAAGGAAATTTTTTCAATGCCGTTTTCGTCCAGGATTTTATTTTCGCTATTGGAATCCCTCACACCCGCAATTACGCGCACATCCCCCTTGTTGAGTTGACTGATGTTTTTGATGATCTCTATTCCTACATTGCCAGTCGCTCCAGTAATCAGTATGGTATTCATTTTTTCCGGAATGGGTTTTTGTTCGAATCAATCCCGCGAGAGGACAGATAAAATCAATGGTTGTTTTTCAACATGTATTTCGCGATAATTTGTTCCGTAGTTTCCGGACTTTTAGAAAGGGCATCAATGATTCTTTTCTGTTCATTTTCCGTTTTATTCTGACTCAGTTTCTTTTTCGCCTGAATCTCATCCACCTCAATGTGAAATGCGACAATGCCTTTGGATAATCCGGATTTATAATCAGCTGGCAATTTGTCCCACTGCACTTTATATGCTGCCTCGTACTGATCGATTGTGCTTTCCAGAACAGCAATAGCTTCTTCGTGTTTTGTCACCAATTTACCCTGACCGTAGGCGTGCACAGCCAGATAGTTCCAGGTTGGTACATTCATTTCGTGGTCGTAATGGCTGGGTGAGATATAAGCGTGCGGTTCGCTGAAAATAACAAGTGTCCTGTTTTGTTCTATTTCCTTCCAGTGTTCATTTGCTTTCGCAAAATGAGACGTCAAAGTGATTTTCTTATCCTGTTGGGTGACCAGAAAGGGGAGGTGGGTGGCTATGGGAAAGTTGTCTTTTGATGTAATGATTGTTGCAAAACTGAAACGTCTCATGAATTCAACGATTTCAGTAGTATCGGTCATTGTGTTTAGTTTGGGGATGTACATATTTTTTACTTTTTGGGCATGAACGATGTTTGGAACGATGAATTATGAGCGATGAACTGATGTTCGGAACGATGAACTAAGGGCGATGAACGATGTGCGGAACGAGGAATTATGAGTGATGAAAGATCATTTCTTTTTCAAATTTTGTTTTTTTGTCAGGATGCTGCTTTTAATCATTTTAAGCAATTCGTTGGCATCTGCATGAATCGAGTAAAACTCTTGTTCATTTATGTAATTCGCTTCATTTAATAACTCTAACCAATAAAGAGATTCGTCGCATTCTTTTTGAGCAATTGAAAGTTTGTGAATAAAGTCCATTCCACTTTCTGCATTTTTGATTCCCGAATATTTGCGCCGACAGAAGTGCCGCTTCGAAGCAACTGCTTACTCAATACAAACTCCTTTCTGTCCTGAGTCAACAACTGAAAAAGCCTCACCACACGCAATTCAAATGCAAAAGACTTAGCTTTCAGGATATCCTTCCTTCATTCATATTTCCTCATAGTTCAAACTTCACTTTTCTCACCCGCAGGTTTTTCATCTTCGACCTTTCCTTTTTCATCTCCTTTCAAATAGTTGGGCAGATTCATTCCGGCCATGTTAAACATGTCCTGAAGTGGTGGCACGGATTGGTAAAGCCCGGAAATGAAATTGCTGGTGGCAGTTTTGCCATTTTCGGTATTGCCGCCCGCGCTGTCCCAGACGGTGACTTTGTCGATTTTGATGTTTTGAATGGCTTCCGACTGTAATTTCACCAGGTCGGTGAGTTTGTCGGCGATCATAATCATAACGGCATCCTTGGTGTTTTCTCCGGCTGCGGCAACGAGTTGGCGGAAACCCTCAGCCTGTTTGCTGAGAATTTCAAAATTTCCATTGGCTTCTGCCTGCATTTTGAGGTAAATCGCATCGGCTTCCCCTTTGGCGCGGCGGCGAATCATCTCCGCTTCGGCTTCGGCGTCGATTTCGATTTTTTGTTTGTCGATTTCGGCAGGAACAATGATGTTGGCAGTCTGGGTGGCCCTGTCGCGCAAAGCCCGGCCATCTTCTGCAGATTTTTCAGCGAGATAGGCTTCTTCCAGGGCTTTGGCTTGTTTTACTTTCTCGGCGGCCGTAGCCAGTCTGTTGGCTTCAGCTTCGGCTTCCCGACGGGTGGCATCCGATTTGGCGATGTCAATTTTCGAGTTGTTTTCACCTTCCACCGAACGGGCATTGGCCTCGGCGGACTTAATTCTTTCTGTTTGCAATGCTTCCACCTCTCCAACCTTGGCCATGGCTTCTGCCTGGGCAATTTTGATCCGTTCGTCACGGCTCGCATTGGCTTCGCCAATTTTGGCCATAGCCATCGACGCCGCCACGCGGGTTCGTTCGTCCTGCACGGCGTGGGCTTCTCCAATAGAACCATCTCGTGTTTTTTCGGCCACACTCATCCGGGCATCATTGATCGCTTTGGCGGCAGCCTCCTTACCCAATGCTTCGATATAACCAGACTCGTCCTTGATATCAGTAACGTTCACGTTGATCAGTTTCAATCCAATTTTCTTGAGCTCCGCTTCCACATTGGAGGCCACATTGGTGAGAAATTTGTCGCGGTTGTTGTTGATTTCTTCGATGTCCATCGTGGCTACGACGAGTCGCAACTGACCAAAAATGATATCTTTTGCGAGGTCGTGAATCGCCTGGAGATTCAAGCCGAGCAAACGCTCCGCCGCATTCATCATCAGGTCGGGCTCTGTAGTGATACCCACCGTGAAGCGCGAAGGCACATCCACGCGGATGTTTTGACGCGAGAGGGCATTGGTGAGCAATACCTCAATGGAAATAGGGGTGAGGTCGAGGAAAGCGTAGTCCTGAATAATGGGCCAGATAAAAGCGGCACCTCCATGGATGCAGCGCGAGGAACGGTTTCCGGAGGTGTTTTGTCCAACTTTCCCGTATACCACGAGGATTCTGTCGGAAGGACATCTTTTGTACCTCTTGAAAAGGCTATAGAGAAGAATGAATATAAAAATGACTGCCGCAATGCTTGCGATTACAAAAAATCCTGACCCGTCCATGAATTAATTTTTGTGTTTTGTTACTTTGAGAATATGCCCGTCGATGATTTCAATTACTTTGATGAGGCTGCCTGTCGGCAAATCTTCCGCGTCGGCGTTGATGGCGTCCAGCTCGCGGACCGTGCCCTGTACATTGATTTGAACTTTGCCGAAACCCTGACCATTGGCGGGGATGCGCATGTACACTTCGCCCATTCGGCCGATGGCGTTAGAAAATTTCATTGTACCATCTTCTTCCATGCGGCTCATGAAATAAAAAATAGAAGCCATGATCACCATCATCAGCAATCCACAAACAGTGGAGATGACGAAAGTGAGGTTTGTATCCACGCCATTGCGCACACAACCCACGCCCACCCATCCGAAAATGGTGAAAAATCCCACGAGGTTTTTGAAAGTGAAAAATTGAAATCCGGCACCATCATCGAGTTCGATGTCCAGATCGACATCCCCGGGACCAGAATCGATATCCCCGCCCAGAAAGGTGGTGATGAGCAGAATGACTAGAATAAAACTCGCCGGCAGTGCACAAAACCAGAAAATTTGTTCGAGTGTGGCCTTTTCAGCCCACCAGGTTGCTATGTCGAGAATTACCATCTCACCAAATGAGTTATTGATCGCTAATGTAATTTATTTTTTGGCTGGGTCAAGCTGTTACTTCCGGAATATTGGAATCAAAATTTCCCAGGAGCTCTGAAAAAATTTACCCATTCATCTGCTTCAAAATATCATCCACTTCTTTGCTGGTATTTTGCAGCACCGTCTGGCAATTGCGGATGAGTTCGGCGGCGCGTTTCACTTTCGCCGAAAGGTCGTCCACAGAAATGTTTTCGTTTTCGATGTCGCGAATGATGGTTTCGAGTTCTTCGATCTGGTCTTCGTAGCGCGCTTTTTTGGTCATGGCGTGGTCTTTTTGACGGTGCTTTCGGCCCGTCCATTTGCAAATATAGTTTCCAATTCGTCGCCGGGTTGAAGGTCGGCAGCATTTCGCACGATTTTTCCGCCGGAGAGCGTGAGACTGTAACCGCGCTTCAGGGTATTGGCGGGGTCGAGCAGTTTTACTTTTTCCGAAAGGAGCTGCACATGGTGGTCCTGGGATTTCACCAGTGCTTCTGAGAGGTGGGCAAGGGCGACGCTCTGATCGGTAAGATCCGCATGGCGGTCGCGTATGCGTTGGCGGACGATCCCGGCGACTTGCTGCGGATACCGGATGCGGAGATTTTTCTGTGCTTCGCGCATCGCGGCCTGAGCGGCAGTGACACCTTGTCGGGAAAAAGCCATCAGGATAGATTTTTCCTGTATTTGCCTTGCTTTGATCGCTTTCTGCAAAAGGAATTCAAACTGCCTCACATGGGCGATTTGTACCTGTAGGCTTCCCTTTCGGAAAATGGACAGGCTTCTGATTGCCGATTCAATCCGGCCGCCAAATCGGGCAAATCCATCGGTGATAAACCGGGCGAGATCTGTCGGTGTGATTAGATTTTTGTGCGCCACCTGTTCCACGACTGTGAGGTTGGTGGCGTGGCCAATACCCGTAATTACCGGTAGGGGAAACATACAGACGGCGCGACCCATATCGTAATTGTCGTAACAGTCGAGGCCAACTTCGCCACCACCGCCGCGAATGATGGTAACCGCATCAAACTGCCCTGCAGCCTTTTTGATTTTTTCCAATGCCGAAATGATGCTTCCCACTGCCGCATCGCCCTGCAGCAAGGCCGGAAAGAGTCGAATTTTTATGGCACTGGGGTAATCGCTGTTTGCAAGAATCTCTGTGAAATCGTGATACCCTTTGCTTGTTTCCACTGAAATCACCGCCATTCTGCGGATCAGCATCGGCAGGGCGAGTGATTTATTTTGCGAAAAAATTCCTTCTTTTTTGAGTCGGTCCAACGCTTCCTGTCGCATCCTTGCCATTTCGCCGAGGGTGTACGAAGGCTCGACGTCAACGATATTTAACGAAAGTCCATATACGGCGTGAAAGGAAACTTTGCACCTGCACAACATCTGCATGCCATCCGTCAGGGTTTGGCCTGTGGCTGCGGCAAACTTTGCATTTATTTCGCGAAAGCGTGAATTCAGGATAAACGCGCGAAAATCGGCTACAATCTGACCGGATTTTTTCTCGACGAGTTGGGGATAACAATGTCCGCTTTGAGGATAGTGATTGAGTTTACTGATCTCTGCGGTGATCCAGTACGAGCCTGAAAACGTCCGGTCGATATGTACGCGCAGGCTTTCGGCGAGTTGACTCAGAGCGAATATTTTGCGCGGTGCAGCAGGATTATTTT
>JBGTLS010000097.1:0-2868 GCA_041744015.1 Cryomorpha sp.
AGGAAAGAATTCTTTCCATCCTCCTGACTTCCTCAATATGGAAAGAACCTTTCTGATTTTACCGCGCTCAATATCGTCCATCACCAGAAAATAAAGCATGAATATGAAAGCAACCATCAAAACGGATTTGGTCGTTAACCGGGCGATTAGAGACAAATCATTAAAATAATACCCGATCAAAATAAATACAGCACAGCCGAATAAAAGCCCGAAAATTCTTTTGAATTCATAGCTGATCGGAAACTGGCTTTGGGCAATGCGGTAGGTAATCACGCCCATAACAATATAGCTTAATCCGGTCGCGGCAATGGCACCGTACATACCCCAAACCGGAATCAATAGAAAATTGACTGCAATGGTAATAGAAGCGCCGATTCCAGTGATCATGGCATCGTACTTAGTTTTTTTGGTCAGGTAGAAAACGAAGGCTATATAGAATTGCAAAGCCTTGAAAATGAATGTGAAACCTATAAATGGAACCAGGATAACTGCAAACCAAAATTCCGGTGCGTCACTGCTGATGACTTTTATCAATTCTTTGCTGAAAATAGAAACGCCCAGCGTGAGGAGTACAATGATGCCGATGAAATAGGTGAACATTTTGCTGAAAAAACGACTGAAATTGGGATCCCTGAATTTTTTAAAAGCGATTGGTAAATAGCCCAGGGTAAAACTGCCGATAACGAGTAGATTAGCTATACTCCCAATTTTGTAAGCCACACTGTATATTCCCACATCTGCAAACTCCCCGTAATATTTGATGATAAACCGATCGCTTATGGTTAGAGCGATAGCCGCTATTGTGGTAAACACGAGTGGGGCACCATATCGATAAATAGACAAGGCAATGCGCTTATCAAATTTCGGCAGGATATTACGAAGCTGAAAAGGAATGGTGCTTAGCCACATCAATGCGTTACCCAGTAAAATCCCCAAAATCGCTCCAAGCACTCCCATTTCCCGAACGATGATGAAATAGATTACAAAACCCAACATGCTCAGAAGTTTCAAGAGAAAAAAGAGCAGGTATTTCGTAGACTGCTCTTTCAATCGCATCAATTGCAACGGCAAAATCCCGAGGATTTCAACCCCGATTGAGCAAAAAAGGAGAATAAAATACAGGCTGAAATCAGGCGATTCAAACATCACCTCGCTGAAAATCCCACTTAATGGCATGGTGACAAGAATGAACAAAGCAACCACGCCAAGCAGCATCATCCATCCGGTAAAATAGATTTGGTTTTGCCGCCTGATGTCTGATACTTCACTTCCCAGACGAAGTATGGACGCAGGTATGTGAAATGAAATGACACCTACGAAGAGCTGAGCAATGATTTCGAGCATCACCAGGACGCCATAATCATTGGCAGAAAGTTCGGAGGTGTAGATGGGCAACAGGATAAGACCAGTGGCCTTAATCAGCACGTTGCTGATGCCGTAAATGGCTGTTTGCTTAAACGTATTCCGCAGGTCTTTGATCATTCCAAATCAGGTCGTAATTGACCGCGCAATTTAACGCTAATAATGGAGCTCAGATTCAATTGACATTGCGGATTGCCATCATTGGTTTTAACAAAGCGAATAGTTGAGAATAAAAAAAGCCCGCCCGATTTTAAGGAGCAGGCTTTTCTTGTTTCATAAAATAAAAGTGATTTTCTGAAAGTGGTGAGTTGAACAAAATATTATTCAGCGATAATGTCAAAACTTGCAGGTTTCAAAGCGCTCCTTGTTAACTTCCGGAAACACTTACGTGCCTGTTTTGTATTTGGTTTCCGGGGATTTCGTATTTGAGACTTTTAGTTTATTGAGGGATTTCACGGATTGTGATAAGGCTCATTGCGCAAAATCGTAAAACCCCGGTAGAGCTGTTCCACCAGAAAAAGCCTGACCATCTGATGGGAAAAGGTCATTTTAGACAGGGATAATTTTTCAGGAACCGCTGCATAAACTTCTGCACCAAATCCGTAAGCACCACCTATAATATACACCACCCGCTTCACCCCCGATACCCCAAATTTTTCCAGTTGAATGGCGAAATTTTCGCTCGAAAGGGTGGCACCCTTTTCATCAAGCAAAATACATCTGTCCGCCGCCGAAATTTTAGACAGAATCGCTTCTCCTTCCACCTTTTTACGGTCTGGTCCCGTGAGTTTTTTCCATGATTTTTGCTCGGGAACCACTTCCCACGATACTTGTGCGTAGTGTTGCAATCGCTGCATATACAAATCAATACCCGTTTGCAGATAGGGTACATCCGTTTTGCCGACACATAAAATCACTATCTTCATGCCGGAAAGATAGAAAAGCCATTGCTAAGCAGCGTTCTTCGCAATTGGTGATGGCAGGATTCTTGCTAATATGCTCCCAAACCAAATATCCTGATGAGAATTATCTCTGCTCTTTTTTTTATTCTTTTCATCGCAACTTCTTCTTTTGCACAGACTGCAGAAAAGGAAGCCATATCCACTGCGATTCGTGAGGGCAATTCGAAAACCCTCGGCAATTATTTGATCGCCAGTGTGGATCTCACTGTTGAAAATGTCGAAGATGTGTACAGCAAGGATCAGGCGGAAGTTATTCTGGCCCGGTTTTTTACCCAAAATAAGCCCACAGGTTTCACCATCAGACACGAGGGCAAATCAAAACTCGACGATTATTATTACATCGGCGACCTGCAAACGGCCACATCAAAGTACCGACTTACTTTTTTTCTGAAGAAGGACGGGAATTCTTTTCGCGTGAAACAGCTGCGAATCGAAGCCGGAAACTAATTGGTGTCTGTCCATAATGTCCGCTAGCTGCCTTGCACTTGTTCTAAAAACAGTCATTGACTTTAGTCAACTCCTTGATTTTTAGAACTGCGTGCGT
>JBGTLS010000098.1:0-8572 GCA_041744015.1 Cryomorpha sp.
AAGAGGTGGAGCTGGCTTAAGGCTTATTAATTCCGCCCGGAGGTTTTCGTGCCGCCCTTCAAAGATTTCCGTGAGTTCCCTTTTGGAAAAAGAGACATCGCCGTAGAATGACAATCCCACGAAAGCCCCTGCCGCCAAAAGGAACAAACCCATTCCAAACCGTTTCACGATGATTCTTTTCATTTTGAAAAAATTGAATTTCTTTTTTTCTCCTGTTGAATGATGATGCCTGTATTTTGCACAAAAGCTTTTTTCAACTCTCCGGGCCATTTTTTATAAAACTCCGCATCAAAATTGGCCTGATCGATGGAACCCAACACCTCCGCCACACCATGTCCCAACTGCAAAGCGCGGTCGAAAAATTCGTGTTTGAGCCGGATTCCGTAAGTATTGATGCCCTGAAATTTTCCCGATTCAGGATTCCATGCCACGGTGACAAACTGATTTTCTTCCGGGTTTTTCCAAAACCAATGTTGCTGTTGATCGTCCGGTCGGGGCTGCACCACCCCATACGTCTGGTATTCGATATCGAAAAATTTAGCCGAATTAAACCAGGGTCCTGGTCGGTATGCTGATCTTTTTCCCGCAAGGGTCATGGCCAACACCTCTCCCATCATTCGACCGGTATACCACACCGGTTCGATCGCCCGCCTTCCGGGAAGCGCATTGCGCAATTCCACACAATCGCCGGCAGCGTAAACATACGGAATATTCGTTTGAAGAAATTCATCCGCCAGAATGCCTTTGTTGATTTCAATGGAACTTCCTTTCAGAAAATCAATGTTGGGGCGAACTCCGGTGGCAATTCCGACCAATTGACATGGAATGGTTTCACCCGAATCCGTTAGAATTCCGGATACATTTCCAGAACCATCATCGAGGATTTCCTTCATTTCAGTGTTCAAAAGAATGCGAACACCGTGCGATTCTGCATGTTTTGCAATAAGCACGCTTTCATTTTGGGTGATGACATTGCCCCAGAAATAACCCTCACGCACGAGCAAAGTCACATCCATTTTGCGGTAAAGCAGCATTTCTGCAAGTTCGATACCGATGAGTCCCCCGCCCACAATCACGGCCTGTTTTACGGGATGATCCTTTTGGCCCGGAGCCGGCGTAGAAGCCTCCAATTGCTGTAAATCGGGATAGCTGATGAGTCCCTGAACACCCTTTAGATCCTGGCCGGGCCAGTCAAAAAATGAAGATTTGGAACCCGTGGCAAGCACGAGATCATCGTATGTGATTTCACCTGTCTGCCGACAGGTCAGGGTTTTCCGGCTGGAGTCAATCCCCTCAACAAAATCCTGCACGAGGTCGATTTTATTCTTTTTCCAAAACCAATCTTCATATGGTTTGATGTGCTCAAACTTCATGTGCCCCATGTATACGTACATGAGCGCGGTACGGGAGAAAAAATAAGGCGTCTCGGAGGAAATAACAGTAATCCGGTTTTTGCTCAGCTTCCGCAAATGCCGGGCTGTGGAAATTCCGGCGATGCCATTTCCGATAATGACCGTATGTCTTTGCCCCATGCAGCGACCTGAATTAAGTGTGACCAAAGTAAACCATTAAAACCCGAAAGAAGATATCGTCTGATTGACAAATTTAGACATTGGCATTACGAGCATCCGAATTATGAGAAGTCGGTGAAATCGACTAAAAGTGTAAATTCACCCTGTTTTAGCGGCAATTTTATGAAAACATTTTTACTCTTTGCATCTGTAATATTTTTTGGGAGTACCGGGCTGATACAGGCCCAACGGGCTTTTTTGGAGCAATCACTCATCGACGCGCTTCAGGAAGCGGAAGATGAGGAGATTATTCCGGTATTGTTGCTTTTGGAAAATGGAGTGGACGTGGCCGCGATGAAAGCAGGTTTTATAGCGGATAACGTGCCTGTAAACAAACGCGCGCAACGCGTAATGAGTGCGTTGAAATCGAGAGCCGAAGAGTCGCAGCGGGCTGTTCTTTCTGTCATTCACGGAAGTGAAATGCCATTCAGCAATCTTCAAACATTTTGGATTTCAAACAGCATCGCCCTGGAAGCGACACCTTCGCTGATCGCATTGCTCGCAAACCATCCAGAAGTGGAAAGAATGACATTGAACAGTTCACAATATGGCCTGATAGCCCCGGAAAAAGGACAAACGTCTGCCGCCAAGAGTGAAGGGGGAATCGAACCGGGGCTCGCTACGGTTGGTGCACCTGAAATGTGGGCCATGGGATATACCGGAAAAGGTCGTGTAGCCATGACTTTTGATACAGGCGTTTGGCCCGAACATCCGGCTTTTACAAAACGTTTTTTGCCAAACAGAATG
This sequence comes from Cryomorpha sp., assembly GCA_041744015.1. Lineage (GTDB taxonomy): Bacteria > Bacteroidota > Bacteroidia > Flavobacteriales_D > Cryomorphaceae > JBBQZU01. Next base: position 2,319 of record JBGTLS010000098.1, read on the forward strand.
CCTTTGGCTTCCACCTGGTTGGGCTTTGACAGCCCGGTACCCACCGACAAATCGAGTAGCCACGGCACCCACGTAAGTGGTACTATGCTCGGTCTCGATACAGCCACTGCCGATACCATTGGCATGGCGCCGCGGGCTTACTTTATCGCTACCGATCCCATTGTATCAAACATCGCCGACGTAAAACCACTGAGTGAACTCATGCTGGGATTTCAGTGGGCTTTAAATCCGGATGGAGATGAAACTACAAGCGATGATATTCCGGATGTAATCAACAATTCCTGGGGTCGCCCAAATGATATTGTAGATATGGATTGGGGTGCCTGTTCAGAATTTGTGATTCCCGTGTTTGACGCTGTTTTGGCAGCAGGAATCGCCAATGTATTCAGTGCCGGGAATGATGGGCCAAATGATATGACCATTGGAATTCCCAATAACATCAACACAGGGCTTGTCAATTCATTTGCAGTGGGCGCTGTGAGTGGTTCAGGACCCGGACCCAATTGGCCCATTGCCAATTTTTCGAGCCGGGGACCGAGTATTTGTGGTGGTGAGGGAAGTTTGCTCATCAAGCCGGAAGTTTCAGCTCCGGGTGTGAATGTAAGATCGAGTGTTGACAATGATGGGTATGACCTTTTCAGCGGTACATCGATGGCTGCGCCCCATGTAAGCGGAGCTATTTTATTGCTGAAAGAAGCTTTCCCATACCTTAGTGGAGAAGACCTGATGCTCGCATTGTATTACACTGCTGTGGATCAGGGCGTACCCGGAGAAGACAATGTATATGGAATGGGAATCATCCATGTAAAACATGCCTTTGATTATTTAGCGGAAACCCACGAACCAGTAGCCCCGGCTACCACATTTCCCGACCTGGAACTCGTCAGCATAAATTCTCCTTCGATCTACATTTCCTGTGATCCTGAAATTTCAACGATCACACCCCATATCACAGTGCGAAACAATGGAAGTACGAATATTACGGGAGTTTCGATCAAATATTCAGTCAATGGTCTGGAGATTGGGTGGTTTATTGATCCGCTAATTACTTTAGGCGCGGGCGAGGAATATCAGATAGAGCTTCCGCCCTTCGAATCGGAGGGAGCCGGATCAAAGGAGTTGCATACGTGGATTGAGCCTGTTGAAAATGAAGCGGATATATGGAACAACCATATGGTCTATCGCTGGATTCAACTTCCGCAACATATGTTGATTGAGGAAACTTTTACGGAAAATTTTGAAACCGGAATAGATCCGGAAATCTGGACCATATTGAATCCCGACGGCAGCAATACCTGGGATACATCGTATGTCATCCAGACAGACGGTGAAATGGGAACTGCCGCCTGGATGAAATTTGTAAGTTATAATCCAATTGCCAGTCAACAAGATGATCTCATTGGTCCATGGATGATGTCCGGGGAAGTAAATAATGCCGAAGGTGCTGTACTTTCATTCGATTATTACTATCAAAAAAGAACATCAAATGCTTTTACGCAGGACTCAATGGCCATATTTGTACATCCGCGATGTGAATATGGAGAACCATTTGAAATATTCCGGGCCGGAGGTGAGGATTTATGGACTGTAGACATTTCGCAGCCCAATGCCTTTCCGCAGGATTCCAGTCAGTGGCGTCACATGAATCTTTTTATACCCGTGCCGGTCATGGTCGGAGATGAAGCTTTTTTTGTGCGCTTTGTAGGAATCAACCGCAGGTCAAACAATCTGTTGATAGACAACGTCAATATAGAATGGGTCTGGATGGTTGAAACAAAAAATCCCGAAACAGTGAAATTGAATCTCTTTCCAAACCCAACACGTGAAAATTTCACCCTGACCTGGAACGGAAATAATTCACTGGCAAACGTGTATTTACACGATACCCAGGGTAGAAATGTGAAGCAATACAATGCTGTGAATTCTGGTGATGCACTCAATCTGAATACCATTGGCAAAGGATTGTATATTGTAGAAGTTAGATTGTCGGACGGATATACAATCTTTGAAAAACTTCTCATTCAGTAATACCCATGGCTTTTATGAATTTAGGACCATCAGGGAATAAAATTTACTGCCTTCCTTGAAATTCTGATTCAATTTAGAAAGTAAATTAATTCGATGACAGATTTGAACGAGCGATGATTTTAGAAACGCTCTATCTGAGTATCATAGCGTTAATTCTCACAGGAGGACTGTACATTCTGGGCAACTGTCTGTTGAATTTAATACTCTGGCAGAATTTCCGTCGTCTGCGAAATCCTTTTCTGTCCATTTATTGGGGCGTCTTGGGACTCGTGGTTTTTGCGTCAAGCATTTATTCGGGTTTTTCCACTGTATTTCTGCTTACTGCGATCCCGATTTTTTTCCTGGCGCGTTATGGTTTGGTTGCAGAACCGGTTTCCCTAAAAACGGTCTGGTTTCACATGCTTTTCATTTCAATTCTTCATTTTATACTTGCCCTGTTATTGCAGATATTTCCATATGGCGCCAATGTAGAAAATGACATGCCTTTCTATGCCCAAATATCTGAATATTTGATTGTTACAGGGATTGAAAATACCAACCATCATTTTAATGATTTACTTATTTCTCCAACCGGAAACACGGTATATCACTACTTTGAACTCTGGTTTAATGGATTTATCGGATCACAACTGGGAAATTCTTATACCTACCTCTACCTGTTTAAATTCCTGACCTTACCCCTGTTTATCAGTTATTGCATTGCCGGCACGGTTCAAATCATCCCCACAGGTCAAAGAATGCTCAGTTTGGTCATTCTTTTTGTGGTCTCCTGTTGTGTTTTGATTACAAATTTCTCCCCTTTTATTAATTTGGGTTCACCGGGATGGAGTATATCACATCACATGTTCTCCCGCACAATTTTCATATTTTATTTTTTTGGAATACTCCCGGCTTTTCTGGCCTTATACGGCCAGAGAAACTATCTGCAATTCATGGGTTATATCCTCATCATCCCATTAATATCAGCAACAACGGCCCCGGCAATATATTCAGGTTCCTTCTTATTTGTTGTTTTTTTGGGAATCCGGAGAATTATTTCCCGAAAGGAACTTTTCCTGCTTCTGGGTATTATTATAGTCAGCGCATTGGCATTTTTTATTTTCTATTTGATTACGGGTGTAAAATCAGATGAAGTTAAATCCGGCAATTTCTTTTCTGAACTGGCAGACACAGCAATTGCTTTGTGGAAAGCCATTGTATTTCAAATTACCACCCTTTCATTGCGAAGTTTTCTTTTCGCACTTTTTCCCCTTATCCTTATTTATCGGGTGAGAAAAAAAATCCATCCAGCTTTTTTTATCTTACTTTTATTTGCGCTGATTATAAGCGTCTCGGGCATTCTCATATTTCAAGCCATTCCCACAGTTGACAATGCTTACCAAATTCCTTACATCGGCTATACCTGTATCTCGGTAGTTCTGGCATTTGCATTTGTCCTTACGTACCAATTTGCGCAGTTTTTTGGTCGGTTGATCACCGTCGTTCTCGCCTTCTGTTTAGCAATTTACACACTCATTCCCCGCGTGGTCGAAGTACATTTAGATGAGGGTATTGCCCGGAATTATTTGCTACAGCAAGGATACACCCGAGAAAATATAGATTTAGTTGACAGCGTTTTGCTTGAAATACATGAGCCCCAATTCTCAGCTGGCTTTATTCTTACTTCACCCGACGCAGAAGATTTTGCCATCAGAAAACCGATCGTGTGGCAACTCGGTCAGGAACTTGGCATGCTCCGCAATGGTATCGCCTTGCATCCATTGACTCCACCCGTGGATATTATGGGAAATCGGGATGAATGGAGAAATAAATCTTTTGATCTAAAGACTTTGGAATTTTACCATGACGAGAATGTTTCAGATTGGAAAGCGCATACAAACGCCTACATCAAAAAGCACGATCTGAAATTTATTTTTTCCGATGGTCCTGTTGAAGGACTTGACATACCGGTATATGTCATCCGACCCAAAATTCTGACATATTAACTCAAGTTTCGCATACCCGTTTTATGTCCATTCTTGCACTTCAATACTTCGATAACTGATTCACCTCTAGTGATTTCAGACCTTAGAAGATGCCACCGAGGCGCAGCACGGTGAGCAGATTCACAGGTTGAAAATTATATCGAGAAGGTCTCGATTATTCCCTGCGGTCATGAGAATGCGACTTTGTCGCTAAGTTCACGCTCCTTCGTCGCGCACACGACCTGCCGAGTATTAAGTTAAGAAGCAGTATTAATCTCTGCTCACTACAAATCGCTGTGTTGTTGTTTTCCCCTCAGAAATTATTTCCATCAGGTACATCCCAACGGGAAAAAGGTCGGTATCTATCTTCGAGATTCCTGAACCCAGGTTTATTTGTTTCAATAGTTTTCCATCAATCGTCCAAATGCGCATAATTCCTTCCGTAAAATCGTGGTTGACATGCAACACATAATTTGCGGGATTAGGATATATCTTGAATCCATTTTCGCTGCTCAGATTGCTGATGTCGACAGAAATTCCCGATAAGATCCGCGCGGCAACCACCTGCCCATTAATCACGGAGGCTTCCATCACAGGACCAGGTGCATCCTGCGACACCCAGATATAATCGACTTGCACGGGTCGTACAACGGATTCTCCTGTTTGATTCTGGTTGATGAATGCCGTGTCCGTCAAATGTCTTTCCGATCTGATGCGCAGGGTTTCGAAGGTTCCATAGCTTGTTTCAATTGTTCCCCATGCATCCACGTGGTTGTACCGAAATCCGGATTGACCATACACTCCCAGGATAGGAATCTCAATCAGAAATTGGGAAAAAGTGGAATCCTGATCTCCAAAAACCACAGGGAATTTCATCACCCTGTCGATTGATGTGAAGGGGGTATTCAGCGGAAATCCGGAAAAAGAAAATGCCGTGCCCGTGATGTAATACCCCGTAGCATCATTCCGAAAAAAACCATAAATATCACTTAACTCAATAGGAATTTCAATTCCCGTTTCTTCAACCGAAAGGTTGCGGGCATGCGTGGAAAAATGATCCGGAAAAAGAATAGCATTGTTGAAATAGAATTGATAAATCGCAGGAGCGGTCGTCACGGGTACATAAGGCTCGATTAACGAACTGGCCGATTCAAAATTCGAAAAGTTCCAATTGACATCTCCTCCGGAAATGGCCATGGGATCGAAATTTGCAAGCCATGCCGGCGCAGCCATGTCGTAGGTCAACACAGTCCCGGCATTGGTGAAAGCCGTTCCATCCACCATAGGCTGGGCATGAAGGCCGGTAACAACAGAAAAACATAAATACAGAACGAACTGTTTCATACGGAGATAATTGATATTTCTGGTCAATAAAGTGACGAAAATTAGGCAATTTAACCTTTCTGCAACCGGTCATCAATTGAAAACACGTATTTTTGAAAGAATTTATTGATATGAGAAAAATTTCCAGGTTCATATTATTCGTTTTTGGTGTGTTATGCATGCTTACCGTAAATGCCCAAACCAATGACGATGATCTCATCCAGTTTTCCGGCGTTGTGCTGAACAGTGATAGTCTGAATCCCGTTCCATATACGCATGTACTTATAGAAAACACCCGTCGGGGAACCATGACTGATATATATGGATACTTTTCTTTTGTTGCTCAAAAAGGAGATTCCATCCTCTTTTCAGCATTGGGATACCAGCGCAGTCATTTTGTAATTCCCGATACCCTGACCAGCAACCGATATCCCCTTATTCAGATTTTGAGTCCCGATACCATATTGCTGAGAGAAACCGTGGTGTATCCCTGGCCAACCAGAGAGCAGTTTAAGCAGGCTTTTCTCGCCATGCAGGTGCCCGACAGTGATTATGATCGGGCGCAAAGAAATCTTTACCAAAGCGATATGATCGCGCGCATGGATGGTGCTATGCCGAGTGGAAATGAAACGTACCGCTATCAAATGCAGCAGTTTCAGAGTCAACTATACTATGCAGGACAAGCGCCACCAATCAATATTCTGAACCCCGTCGCCTGGTCGCAATTCATTCAGGCCTGGAAGCGCGGCGACTTCCAATCAGAACGAAAACGCGGAGGGCAATAAACTTCAATCAAATCAGTTATGTTTGCGGTTTGAATTGATGATCATCCTGTTTGAAAACCGCGGCAATTAAACTCATTGTGTTGTTTCTGCTTCCCTTGTCCCTGTGGGGACAGGAAAATGCCATTGTAAAAGGACGGCTTACCGATCCCAAAGG
>JBGTLS010000099.1:0-1898 GCA_041744015.1 Cryomorpha sp.
CCCTTGTCAAAAAAACAGAAAACTCTAAAAATATCACTACCAAATTGTACCCGGATTTCATATAAGCCATCAGTGTTCTCAATGTGTTTGAGATAAGTTTCAGGAACTCTTTGTATTTCTTCAATCAAGTCAAATGTCCAAATTATTTTAGCCTTGACTTTCTTTGATTGTTTGGTGAAGAAATCTTGAAAATAGCTCTTGTAAAATGTTATCCTTCTAAATTTTTGGTTTTGGTCCACGGAGTAAATATACAAATGTTTCCCTAAAGTGAAACAAGGATAGTACTACAGTCCCTATAAATGAATTCTAATGGGTTTCTCAAAACGGCAATACTCCTTTCAAAAGGATTTTAAAAACCAAGCACTTTTTCTTGTCTTAGCGTGGATCAGTCACTATTGAATAGTCAATTAGACTAATCCTTATCCCACTCTTTCGCTTCAATGACAGTTTCAAAATGCACGTTCCCTTCTACATCCATAAGTTGAACCTTCAACTGACGATCCGTGCGCGGACCTGAAATATGCAGCATTCCAAAACTATTCTCATAAAAATAAGATCCATCCACGACATTTTCATTCACTTCGTCTTCCGGGCGGTGGGTGCCGGATGTAAGCGGTGAGCTGGTGACTTCGTATATCACAACACCGTTGTGCTCTATCCGGTTGATTTCGGAATGGTGCCGGTCGCCGGTGAGAAATATGACGCCTTTAATGCCTTCGGCTGCGATCCGGTCAAGGAGTTGTGAGCGCTCTTTTTCGTAGTTCGCGTAATTCTCATAAACTTTGGCTGAGTTCAGCACCTGGCTTCCAACTGCTATGAATTTAAAAGGTGCCCGGCTGTACTTCAGGCTTTGGATGAGCCATTCGATCTGATCATCGCCCAGCATGCGTTTCTCTGCGGTTTCAAGGTCGGGACCGGTGCGGTGCCAGCGGTTGTCGAGCAGGTAAAAATGGGCGTCGTTAAACTGAAAAGCACTGGTGATCCCGTCCAGATTATTCGTGCCGTAGCCATTGTTGCCCCAGAAAAGTTTGAAGGCTTCCAGGGTTTTATCCTTGTGCGGAAAAGTCTGATTGGCATCATTTGGGCCGTAATCGTGGTCGTCCCAGATGGCGTAATGCTGGGTGGCAGCGAGTAGCCGCTGCAATTCGGGGATGCTGCGCGAGTGGGTGTATCGCTTCAGGATTCCCGTAAGGGAAAAATAATCCACTTCCCGCAAATAGGTATTGTCGCCCAGCCAGAGCATCATTTCGGGATTGGTTTCGGCGATGGTTTCGAAAATATCATACTTTCTGCCGTAAGGCGTGCCGGGCCGGTCGTATGCAGGCTCGTTGATATAGGCACAACTACCGATGGCGATGGTAAAATCGGGTGGATCTTTGCGGTATTGCCACAGCTCCTGGGTTTCAAAAAACAGTTCGCGTTCCGTGGACTGATTTTTTCCATTGGCATAAATGGCGTATCCATACCGGATGCCGGGTTCCACCTGATCGGCTATGAGATGGGTGGCAAAAGCCATTTCCGGATCGGCTGCCACGGGGCGGGAGCGAAGCTCATTTTCCGGAAGGCTGTCGGGCCAGTATACCAGCTCCACGATACAGGCTTCGTTCATTTGCACCCACACCAATGCTTCGCGCATTTCGCTATACCCGTTCATCGGTCCCGACTGAATGAGATTCTGGGCGTTTAACTGGAATGCAAAAAGGAAAATGAGTCCGATGAGCAGGTTTTTCATGCGTGCGAAATTTCCCGCAAGGTAAAAAGCCCTGGGGATTGTGGTGTTATCTGAATGTGAATATCGACAAAGGGTTATTTTCTGAAATTTAATCCATCAAGGTCCGCACATCTATTCTCTCAATCAGAGAAGCTGACCTCTCTGTGCTCTCCAACACATAGCACGT
>JBGTLS010000100.1:0-1826 GCA_041744015.1 Cryomorpha sp.
TCCTCTTCACAAGGATGAATCCCTGGTTACGCAGCGCAGCAAGTCCGTACGGACCATACTGGTCGTGCCGATGGCATGGGTTACTCAGAATTCGGGATTAAACTCAGACATGAAAACTGCGCGAATTTCATTTGTATTGAAAACACCATCAGCCCCGCTTACTTTCATCGACTTGATATACGTGCCTTAGGTACGCCCCATATCGTAAGCCCCGGTTTCAACCGGGGTATAAATGTATACCAGATTACACCCGTGCCATAGCTACGGTCAGTGTAAACTTTCGGCATTCCCTATTGAGCGTTATTATAATCGCGATACGGCAAATCAACATGCCGCTGCGTGTTTTGACAGCACACCATGTATGCGATCCTAATTTCTCTATTTTTGATCCATGTTATTCTCATCCAAACTCGATTGTTTTGATTCAGATCTCTGGGGCCATCATTTCAATGTGCCCACCGAAATTGCCGAATTGTTTGCAAAAACAACCGGTCGACGCGTGATCTGCACGATCAATGGAACAATTTCTTACCACTGTGCCCTGATGCAGTGGTCGGGTGGTCAATATTTCATCAATATCAATAAGAAACACAGAACTTCATTGGGCCTTCAGGTGGGGCAGGAGGTAAAGATTTCGTTGGTACCGGATGAAAGCTCATATGGATTGCCGATTTCGGAAGAATTTGAGGAAGTGCTGCGCCAGGACGATGAGGCTTCTGAAATTTTTCACCAACTCACACCAGGCAAACAGCGCACCCTGATCTATTATGCCGACAATGTGAAGAGCAGTCAGATTAAGTTGAGAAGGGGACTCGTGGTGGCTGAGCATTTAAAAAGCACCAATGGACTGGTGGATTTCAAATTACTCAACGAAGAAATGAAGGCCGCGAACAGGAGAGAGCGTATGCGCTAAAATTCAAATCAGGAGATCAGGAATGGGCAGCTCCCCAATGGTTATATTGGGGCAAACCAATACGATATGGTACGGATACCGAAAAACTTAACCCATTCTATATTGTGATTCCATTTCTCTGAGGCGCTATCAGATTCACTTCTTTTAAATAAATATGTTGTATTCTGTAACCAGTTTATCGATCCTTTTGTACATTGTCTAGGTAATTCGACGAAAGACATTTGTTCAAGTCGTATTATTTATTTGCGATAGCCAACTCAAACCCTTGAACTGTGCTCAAAGAATCGAAGAGGAAATTATTGGTGGTGGAAGATAATCCGGGTGATGCGGAAATCATTCGGATACTGGTGGAAGATGATTTTCATCCGGTTGTTGCTGAAACGCTGCATGATGCGCTTGAACGTCTTAAAGCCGACAATTTCGATGTTGTGTTGCTCGACATGGGTTTACCCGACAGTGAGGGCGTGGAAACAGTGAAAAAGATAAAATCCCAGGCGTTTCATCTTCCCCTGGTTGTGTTCACAGGCTTTGATGACAAAGAAACTGGCCTTCAGGCCATTCGCTGCGGTGCGCAGGATTATGTGGTTAAAAATGAGGCCATCAAATCCCGGGTACTCAGCAAGATTTTGCAGTATGCCATAGAAAGACATCAATTAGTTGAAACTTCCCGAAAACAACTCGAGAACATCCGTATCAAAGCCAAATTATTGGAGAATGTGGCAGACGCGGCGATTGCTGTGAATTTGAAAGGAGAGATTATATACTGGAACAGGTCAGCTGAAGTGCTGTATCAATATAGCGCAGAAGAGGCCGTGGGTCAAACGATGACCGCGCTCAAAATTGTACCCACTGCTTCTGACGAATTTATCACTGCCCTCGCAGCATGCAAACCGCTGGCAGGACAGATGGAAAT
>JBGTLS010000101.1:0-10007 GCA_041744015.1 Cryomorpha sp.
TACGGGGATGGCAACCGTGCCGCAGCCATGGGAGCAATTTACACCTATGAAAATCCGGGGATTTACACTGTCACACTTGAAATGGAAAATCTGAACGGTTGCCTGGACAGTGATTCTAAAACAAGGTATTCGTACATCGAAGTGACGCCCTCGCCTCAGGCGGGATTTAAAATCGACCCGATCATGCTGTCAGTTGCCGATCCGGTGGTGGAAATAATCGATGCGAGTATCGGTAGCCTCACTTGTAATTATTATTTTGATGAGCAGGAATTTAATGAGTTCAGCTTTTCACACATGTTGGATAATGTGGTGCCTCAACCCATTCGTCAGGTGGTAATGAACGAATTTGGTTGCATTGACGAAGCAGAAGGTCAGATTTTCATTTCTGATCATATGATTTTTGTCCCCAACGCTTTCACCCCCGACGGGGATGGTCTGAATGATATTTTTGTGCCGGTCACTTCCGGGGTTGTGAAATATGAGATGCACATTATGGATCGTTGGGGACGGGAAGTTTATTCCAATACGGATGTTCAGCGGGGATGGGACGGCTCAGGCATCGATCCGCAATATTATTCTCAGACAGGGGTTTTCCAGTACCTCATTCGTGTCACCGACCACCTCGGTTGGAATTTCGACTATACCGGATTCGTTACGATCGTGAGGTAAATTTCAGTTTGGCAAATTGTTTTTCAGGATGGCCTTCCGGCAAAAGTCAATACGTGATCCGCATATCCACATGCAGAATCCCATCCCAGAGATATGACGCGCTGATTGTGATGAATCCGAGAGCCTTGTAAAACTTTTCCAAATATTCCTGGGCCGCAATTTTAATACTTGCCGCCTTGAGTTCATCCCGCGAAAAATTCATGGCCCGAATCATTAATTCCCGGCCAATTCCGAATTCCCTGAAATCTTTGTTTACGGTAACGCGGCCAATGCTTATCTCTTTGTAAATCACACCAATTGGTGCAATTCGGGCAGTGGCGATCACTTCACCCTTTTCGGTAAAACCGATCACATGATAACACTCCGGATCCTTTCCATCAATCTCGTGGTAAGCGCAATTCTGTTCCACCACGAAAATTTCTTCACGAAGTCGTAGCATGTGGTGCACTTCCAATCCGGAAAGTTTACCGAAGGCCGCAATTTTCCATTGGATTACCGGTTTTGGTGGCTTGCCCATAAGTTTCTAATTTGGTACCAAAGATAAAAGCACATGTGCGGCCGGTACGTCATCGTCTCAAAAATTACTGAAATTGAAGCGCGGTTTCAGGCCCAGGCAGCTTTTGAGTTCCCTCCAAATTTCAATATTTCCCCCGGGACCATGGTGCCCGTCATTACTTCCGACAAGCCCGACGAAATTCAGTTGTTCCAGTTTGGACTCACGCCCTTTTGGGCAAAAAAACGTTTGTATTTTTTCAATGCCCGCGCTGAAGGCGATCACAACAAGGAAAACAATCCCAATTATACCGGAGCAGCGGGCATCATTTCAAAACCCGCTTTTCGCAAACCCATTCGCAGTCAGCGCTGCCTGATCATAGCTGATGCTTTCATCGAAGGAACCACCGAAGAAAAACTGGACAAACCCCACCTGGTGCACTTGCGTGAAAACGAGAGACCTTTTGCTTTTGCAGGGATATGGGATGAATGGATTGATCAGGAATCCGGAGAAATTGTAAAATCCTGTGCCATCATCACCACCCTGCCAAATGCACTGCTGCGCGCCATTCCCCATCACCGCTCCCCGGTCATTTTGCAAAAAGCGGATGAACGCCGCTGGTTGGATCCCGATTTGCCCTTGAACGAAATTACCAACCTGCTCAAACCCTATGATCAGGGCTACATGAACGCCTATCCCATTTCCAAAGCCATCAAAAATCCGCGGAGCAATGAAGTGGAAATTTTGCGACCAGTTGGTCCTCCCATTTTTCCCGACACCGAATTGAAGATTGATGAAGAGATTGAGATGTTTGGAATGGGTGAATCCCGCGCGAGAAAACGCAAAAATTCCTAATCGAAAAGACGTGTTTGAACGGGAATTTGCTCACCGGCCCTGACCCAACGGTAAGGTGAAAAATAGATGGCATAACCTTCGGTCGGTTTTTTCAGAATGTCCTGCATGGCCTGGATGTAAAGGTTGATTTGCTCCATGTGCGAATGTTCTTCGCCCCCTGTTTTGAAATCGATAATCGTAACGTGAGTCTCGCTTTCTATCACGAGATCGGGGCGCAACACTTCCCCGTTGTACAGGATTTTCCGCTCAGCGTATCGGCGGGCTCCGGGGTTGAGATCCCGGTATTTCTGGTCGGAAAACAGCGCAGAAACCATTTCACTTAAAACGTTTCGTTCAGCGATTTCTATGAAGCCTTCTCTTTGGAGTTTGGAAATATTTTGTTCTGCTTCTGAGATATCCGAGGTCTCAGCGGCGATACGGTGGAAAAGCACCCCTGTTTTTCGGGAGAGATCATGGCCGTATTCGTTTTGGTCATACGACATTTCGAATCGGTCAAACCACATTTTATTTAAAGGCTGTGCATGATCGATTAGGCTTGAATCTGCTTTTTTCTCTTGTTTCAAACGCTTTTGTCCGGGGGTTCCCAAACGCATGAGGAAAGGTTCGTCCGCTTCTGGTAGTCCTTCTACTGGTTCACCGATTTCCGACACTTTAGAAAATATAAAGCCCGGTTTCCCGGAAAAGTCACCGGCCACTTTCTGACATGCCTGCAGAAGAGCTGACCCCATCTGATCCTTATTCTTGTGGGTGAAATTGATATAGAGTTGTTCTTCAGCTCGCGTGAAAGCCACATACACCAGGTTGAGGTTGTCAAAATTCACCGCGTCATTCTCGCTGTTGAATTCATCGACAAAACCCATTTTTTCAAGGTTCTTGTTGAGGGGTAGGGGGGCAAAATTCAGATTTCCCACCTTCCGCTCTCTCAGATTAAACCACCGGAAGTCCCTTCCCAGACTCAATTTCCAATTGGCACCTGGGATAAAACACACCTTGAATTGCAAACCTTTTGATTTGTGAATGGTGAGCATTTGAATGGCGGAGGCACTTGCGCTACCCGCAGAACTCGGCTTGGTAGAAAGATCGTCCCACCATAAGAGAAATTCGTCCACAGTGATTGAAGTTCCTCCTTTTTTCAGAATGGTGTTTAATAAAGTCACCATGTATGGATGTTGCGAATAGTCGGGGCAGTATGTGCCTATCAGACTTTCACAAACCTGATAAGCGCCGCTGTCAAACCATTTTGCATTCAGTTGGGGTGCCTTGATGTCTGCCAGGAATTTTTTGAAATCGAGATTCTTGCGGCCATCGGAATACAAGTTTGGTTCGAACGGTTTATTCCGGAGCATTGATAGTGCCCGCATGGCCGTAATCTTTGGTGGTACCAAATCTGGTTTCGCACCGATGCGCATAAGGGCGATCACCAATTTTACCGGAAGGTGCTGGTCTATTTCAAAACTGTCGCGCGTGCTGACCGGTATGCCGAATCGGTTGAGTTGGGTTACGATGGCATTGCCTTCTTTCGACGTGCTTCGCACCAGAATGGCCATGTCAGAATATTCGTATCCACTCTGTCGGGCCTGCTGAATCTGTCGCAACAATTGAACGCCATGCGCGTCGTCGTCCGCATTTTTCCCCAAATAAGTCATCTCCACATATCCGCCTTCTTTTTGGGAAGGAAGTTGTTGGAAAACATTGTCCTGGTGGTATTCTTTTTCAAACAGGGAACCCGCAGTAGTCATTTGCGCACCCAGTGTGGCAAACACGGCGTTGTTGAAATTGATGATTTCCGACAGGCTGCGGTAATTGGTGGATAGATTGAGGATCTTGGCATTGCGTACAAGGCTTTCGCGGGTGGCTATGTCTATTTGCGTATTGGCGGAATCTAATAGTGGTAAACTTATCAATTGTTCGGCCCGCCCGCCTCTCCAGCGGTAAATACTCTGTTTCGCATCTCCCACCACCAGACTGGTTTTACCCCGGGAGAGCGATTCTTCCACCAAAGGCAGGAGGTTGAGCCACTGCAAAGACGATGTGTCCTGAAATTCATCGATGAGGATGTGGTGAAATCTGTTTCCAAAATTTTCATATAAAAAAGCCACAGGCTCTTCGCGCAAGGCTTCCGACACAATGCGATTGAAATATGAAATGGGCAGGATATTTCTCTCATTTCGAATCTCTTCCATGGCTTCCGCCAAATCGCCCAGCACCGCCAGTAAGTCTAGTTGATTAAGAATGGTTTTCTGCAGGAGGTAATCGGCATACCCTTCTTCATTGAGCCGAAACGCGGCCTGCAGTCGGGATTCGAGTTCGGAAGAATGAGCAGCGATAAGCGCCCTGGCTCCGGCAGAAGCTTTGGGATGCGCCCAATCCTGACCTTTGCTTTTCTCCTGTGTCGGAGTGCATTCTATACAGGTTCCATCAAACTTTGTCATTTTACGGAAGTAACTCAGCCAACTGTTTGACTTACCAGCCAGATCGTCACTTGTAATGCCAATGCGATCAATCCAACCCAAAATTTCTATTCCCATGGCTTTTACCGCCTGCTCATATGCTTTGGTTTGGGAACGCAACGTCTTGATCAGGCCTGGATATTCTGTTTTGTCGAAAGACTGAAGCGCCCGGAGAGGCTCGAGGGCGTCTTCGCTAAGGATGAGCGGACGCAAATTCTCCAGTTGGTTTACCAGATTTACTTTTTTGTCATCTTCAAGATTGTGCGTGATAAAACCGACGAGGTGGCGGGTGAGGTGATCGTCTTTGCCTACCTGATCAATCACGCGGATCACCGCCTCGTGGAAGAGCGTTTTTTCATCCAGTTCGACCTCAAAATCGGCCTTGAGATTGAGCTCCCGGCTAAAAGTGCGAATAAGCCGGTGGTTGAACTGGTCGATTGTGCTGATGGCCAAATCGCCGTAGTCGTGCAACAAAAGTTGGAATGTATTCCAGGCTCTTTGACGGATTTCATTTGCTGAAAGGCCGGTTTCTTTCAGCAACATATTGGTCATGAAATCGTTTCCGGTATATGGGTTGGGCAGTGTGCTCAATTTGTCGAGTTCAGAGATCAACCGCTCCTTCATTTCATTGGCAGCCTTGTTGGTAAACGTGATGGCGAGCACCTGTTTGAAAGCGTCCGGCCTTTGGCTCGACAAAGTAAGTTTTAAAAAAATGCCAATGAGGGCGGTGGTTTTACCAGATCCGGCCGACGATTTGTAAATGAGAAATTGTGACATATGTTACTGAGAGTCTCCGATAAACTTACGACATTGATCCCGATTGTTCCGGGGGTAAAAGTTCATTTTTTTGTAATTGTACCAGTATGACAATTAAATCTTTTTCAAAATCAGACCGGTGGTTTGGTTTTTTTCTAATTCTGAGCGCTGTATTGGTGGTTAGTGCCTGCGATCGGGATGATGATGTCACACCCAATGTTGGGACTTCGACCATACAAGTCGCTTTTACACCCGTTTTTGAAGGTTCTGAACTTGGTATTACCGACAGGTTTGTCAATGCCCATGATTGTGCGGTGGAAATGTGGAACCTCAAATTTTATTTGTCAAATATTCGGTTGCACAACTCCGAAGGTGCGGTCACTCTATCGGACATCGAATTTTATGATATCCGAAACAACAAAACATCATGGGATTTCGAAATTCCGCAGGGCAATTACACCGGAATCTCTTTTGATCTCGGGGTGCCGCAACACCTCAATGGGACTGCTAATACGGATTTCCTGATTTCGGTGTACGATCCCCTTCATCCGCTGAGCGAATCAAATGGAATGTACTGGGTTTGGCAAACAGGTTACCGCTTTTTTACATTTGAAGGCCGGTATGACACCGTGCCTCAATCGGGGATCAGTCTGCCAAATACTTTTGCTTTTCACACGGGTCGGGATACCCTTTTTAGAAGTGTCACACTTTTCGATCGGAATTTTACGGCATCTAATGGTTCAGCTGATACGTTAAACTTTTCCGTGGATTTGGGTCGGATTTTCAAACTAGGTTTTTCCGAAATCAATTTGCGCCAGGAGCATGAATATCACGGCGCTTTGGCCAACATCGATTTGGGTATTCGCCTGTCCGATCACTCTGCTGCGGCTTTTGAATTGCTGCCCTAATTTTGAAAAGTATCTTTACGCTTTGAGAAAATTTACCACATATAAGAAATTGAGTTGGTTGAGGTCGGTATTAATTCTGCCGTTCTTGCTACTCATATTAATTAGCTGCAAAGATGATGATCCGGATGGCAATGGAAATGGCACTCCGATCACTTCCATTTGTCCTTCCGATGGCGAGGCGGGTACACCTTATGAACTGGAGGTTCCATACTTTTTTTCAACTCCGGTGATTCCGGCCGACAATCCACTTACGGTTGAAGGCGTTGATCTGGGCAGACATCTTTTTTGGGAAACCGCACTTTCGCGAAACAATACCATCAGCTGCGGTTCCTGCCATGCGCCTGAAGCCGCTTTTAGTGACAACGCCACTTTTAGTGTGGGTCTGTATGGTCATCTCACGAGAAGAAATAGCATGGCATTAATGAATCTCGCCTGGAACAACAGGTTTTTTTGGGATGGTAGGGCTGTGACACTTGAAGAGCAATTGCTGGAACCCGTAGCCCATCCACAGGAAATGGATCTGACCTGGCCGGAGGCGGTAAGTAGAATTGGTGAATCGGCCCTTTATCAGGAAAAATTTACTGCTGCATTCGGAACACCTTGCGTGGACAGCGTGCGCATATCATACGCAATGGCTCAGTTTCTTCGCACGATGATTTCTGCCGATTCAAAGTTTGACCGGGCGATGCGTACCGGTGGTGCTGTGCTCACCACTTCTGAACAACGGGGCCTTCAGCTCTTTTTGGCGGAAGCCGGGGACCCGCAGGTATTTCCGGGAGGTCAAAATGGCGGGGATTGCTTTCACTGTCACGGGGGCGCTTTGATTGAGTTTACCGACCATGGATTTCACAACAACGGGCTCGATTCGGTTTTCTCAGATTTGGGAAGGGCAGAAGTCACGGGTCAATTCTATGATGAAGGCGTTTTCAAAACCCCCTCGCTGAGAAACATTGCGCTCACCGCTCCTTATATGCACGATGGCCGGTTTGCCACCTTACGTGAAGTCATAGAGCATTACAACTCCGGTGGCCACCCTTCACCTACGCTCGATCCACTGATGAAAATGCAGGATGTTGGTCTTGGATTGAGCGAAATGGCGATTGACGACCTGGTTCATTTTTTAGAAACTTTGACAGATACAGATTTCGTGTCAAACGAGGCGTTTAGCAACCCTCACTAAGTCCTGACAGGTTGAGACTTCCGCTCCGGACCATCCGACAGGTTATCATTTGATTCTTTTTTCTGAGTAGCCTTTTTGCTAACCTTTCCCATAAGCTACCGTATATGCGGGCATGATGAGGACAGCAAAAAAGATAGGTATAGGACTTCTGCTGGGCATGCTTTTCGTCCAGTTCCGGGCCTCTGCTCAATGTCAATTGTTTGATTTTTACGGAACTCCGTCCAATAATCCGACGTGGTATAGCTGCAGTGGAGGCAATTTTGTGCTGAGTATACAATCACCACATAATATTGGCCCATGGTCCATTAACTGGGGCGATGGCTCTCCTGTGCAAACCGGTGCCAGCCTTGTGCCGCCCGCTGCAATAACGCATACCTATGCGGCGGCAGTAGCTATTTACAATGTCACTTTTACAGCCACGACCACTGGTTGTACCGTAAATGGAACAGTTATAATGGAACAGGCTACCAGTTCGTCAATTCAAATTCCGGTTGGAGGTCTTACCCAGGCTTGTGCCCCGCAAACCATGGAGTTTATTAATTCGAGTACCAATACTTCTACAACGACTGTTTTTACATGGAATTTTGGGGATGGATCTCCTCTGGAGGTGTACGACTACACAAATCTTGGCCAAACCATCAGTCACACGTATGAAATAGGAACCGTAACCTGCGAAACCGTGGTGACCCTTACCGCCGAAAACAATTGTAATACCGTGCAAGGGGGACCGAGTCAGGCCACATTCAACCCGATTCGAATCTGGGATATTGACGATGCCGCTATTACGTCCACGGCCACAATCTTGTGTTGGCCGGATAATCAGGTTACACTTACGAATACCACTTACCGTAACTGTCTTTTTCAGGGAAATATTTACCAGCGTTACGAGTATTGGAACTTTGGGGATTATTGGGGGTTGGGATATGATTCGATCATCAACTGGAGGGCATGGCCACCCACTTTTCCGCATACTCTCACGTATCCGGCCATTGGAACTTATACCGCCACGTTGCTTGACAGCAATCTTTGCGGTATAGATGCAGCCACCATCACCATACAGATTGTACCACCTCCCACAGCCGCAGCAGCTGCTTCGGCTACCACCATTTGTGAGGGTCAATCTATCATTTTCACAAATAGCTCATCAGCCAATGCCACAGATTTTACCTGGGATTTCGGAGATGGTTCTCCATTGGTTTTTTCCGGCGCCACCACAATCACAAGGGTATTTCCAAATCCTGGAAATTTTAATGTAACGTTGACTGCGGCTGTTGGAGGACCCAATTCGCCCTGTCAGGATATTGTCACCATACCCATTGAGGTGTTGCCCGGGCCTGAAGCGGTCATAGATTTCGATCTCATGGAGGCCTGCGATCTTTTGGAAGTTAATTTCACGGATAATTCCACTGGTACAATCATCGGTTGGGAATGGGATTTTGGAAACGGTAACACCAGTACTGCACCCAATCCGCCCATGCAGACTTATGCCACTGTTGGAGGCTACAATGTCGCACTGACAGTAGAATCACCAAATGGTTGCAAGAATACAGATACCCAGATCGTCCGTGTACATGAATCGCCCGTTGCAGATTTTATGCTCCAGGATATTTGTGTGGGAGCTCAGGGTTCATTCACAGATTTGTCTTCCAGCATGGCTGGCGACCCTATCGTAAGCTGGAATTGGAATTTTGGGGATGGAAATACCAGTACCCAACAATATCCGGGTCATTCCTATGCCAGCTTTGGTTCATATGTGGTAACGCTCGAGGTTGCTACGGCACATTGCTCAGACACGCATACCCTTACGGTAAATGCAGAGCCTGCGCCGAATTCGGTTTTTACTATGGCCCCATTGACCGGTTGTGGTCCACACACGGTAAATTTTAATAATCAGAGTATTGGTGGTGTTACTTACACCTGGCTTTTTGGAGATGGAGGAGGAAGTGGAGATGAAAACCCAACACATACCTTTACGAATTTTGGAAACCAGGATTCTGTCTATACAGTTCGACTTATTGCCCGAACAGCTTTCGGATGTACTGATACAAGCCTTGCCAATGTTACGGTTCACCCCGGGGCACAGGCTTTGTTTCAATCTTATTACACGCCTTCCTGTGCACCCCTGCCAGCGAATTTTTTAAATAATTCCATCAATGCCTCGGGTTATATCTGGGATTTTGGTGATGGGTCCCCTTTGAGTACAGAAACGAATCCTTCCCACGAATTTGAGAACAACACTTTTTCGCTTGTAACTTATACCGTTACGCTTATTGCGCTTACACCAAATGGTTGCAACGATACCACATCCACGACCATACAGGTGTATCCAAAACCCAACTTTAATTTTACCCTCGCCGCCGATACCGGTTGTGCCCCATACACCGTACAATTTCCTTTCGTTACCGGCGGTATAGCCTATGCGTGGAGTTTCGGCGATGGAACCATTTCCAACGCCCCGAATCCGCAGCATACGTATATGAACAATACGCTGGTGCCGATCACCTATACAGCTCAACTGGTTGCCACATCTGCTTTCGGATGTAATGATACGGCCTCGGCACAGGTGGTGGTGAATCCCAATCCCATTACCCAGTTTTCAGTCAACCTGACTGCTGGTTGCGGACCATTGACGGTTACATTCGACAATCAATCCGTTCTTGCTGATTCTGTTTTTTGGAGCTATGGCGACGGAACTA
>JBGTLS010000102.1:0-6056 GCA_041744015.1 Cryomorpha sp.
GCGTTAATCACTTGTTGGGCTGTGGCACTCATCGAAATATTGTTGATAGACGAGCCGTAAGCTCTTTCCCTAATGGCATTGATGTCGGCTATGGCACTGGTGAGATCCTGACCGGATTCCGCAGCCGATTCAGCCCGGATAAGGTGAATCTGGGTTAAGGTGAAAACGGGAATATTGAAAAATTCCGCATTGAATTTAGTGGTCACATAGGAGATATTTCCGTCCTGGTTCAGCTCTTCATACATGGATCCCCGGGTGCCCGGAGTTGTGCCCAGGGCTGTTAATTGGTTATATAATTCCTGTGTGATTCTCAAACTGGGATTGCCGTCACGGAAATAGTTGCCTCGAAATCCACCATTTCGACTATCAACAACATTGTCGGCCACCCGGATAGCAGAAAAAATATAGAATATTGCTTCCGAACTCGCCTGAGGGTGTTGAAAGCGGTTTACTTCCGGATCAAGCGTTTGAGGAGCCTGTGCCAGGATTTCGTTGGCAATGACGTAAGCTGCCTCATAATCGTGTTGTTGAAAGCGTAGCTCGGCCTCAAGTGCCAGCGCTGCCCATCTGGTGGCATACACATCGTTAAAATCCGGAAGATTTGCTTTCGCAAAAGCGATGTCTTCCAGAATAAAAGCGGCGACTTCACCCACAGAAGCTCTGGGCGAATTGACTATTTCGGACGAGTTTCGAATAGCAATACCTGCATGAGAATCATCCGGCGTAAACCCGAAAGGCTGTGCCCAGGAGCGCAATGCATCAAAATGACACAGGGCACGGATAAATCGTGCTTCCGCTTCGAATTGGGTTCTTTTTACAGGATCAAGTCCATCCACATTGTCCAAATTTTCAATCACCGTATTGGCTCTCAGAACGGCGATGTAATATTGTCTGAACACATCGCCTACAGTACCATTGAATATACTAGTATTGCGCAACCAGACAGAGGTGTAGTTATCCTGTTGAACTGGACGCTCAAGGTTGTCGCTAAGCAATGTTGGTAAGTTCTGAGCATTCCCATTGTAAGTATTGGCGAGAACATCATATGCTGAGTTCAATAGTTCGAACAAGTCTTGCTCGGTTTCAATCGCATCAGAAGGCAATACATTCGCCCCTGTGCTCAGCGGTTTTTGCTCCAGTAAATCTTCGCACCCAACAAGCAATACCCCAATAAAACAGCAAAGGGTGATGCTTCGAAAAATTTTATAGCCTGATTTTTTCATCTTATTAAAATCTGAGGTTTAATGCAAGGTTGAACGACATTTCCTGAGGAGGGGTCAAATAAGAAATATTTGGGCTCATATTCCGGTCAGTAGCATTGTCAAAATCACGCGCAATCTCCGGATCGAGGCCATCGAAATTAGTAAAAGTGAGGAAATTGACTGCAGAGAGCGTTATTGAAGCTGCATCAAAACCTACGGTACCCAACTTGAACTGCGGTAAATTGTAAGTAACGCTTAACCTTCGCACCCGCAGATAATCTCCTCTTTTAAGGAATTGGGTAGTATTGTTGTTGAATGCATCATCAAGACCATAATTTTCAACTTCTCTTGAAGATTGGGCATAAGCAGCCTGATCACCAGGTTGTCTCCATCTGTCGTAAATTTCGGTTCGCATATTCCAGTCGGTGATTACACCGAGTTGTCTTTTTGAAGATGAATCGTAAATATTACTTCCCAGACTGAAGATACAAACAAGACCCACATTCCATCTGCCAAAAGTAAAGTCATTGGTGATACCTCCGATGGCTTTTGGAAGCACCCTGCCGACAGCAACACGGTCTTCGGGATCCCATACGCCCGTTTCGTTGCCATTGATGTCCAGATATACATTACGCCCTGTCTGCGGATCTACATGCGAGAAGCGAACCAAAAAATTGGTTCCTACCGGAGCACCAACCACCACACGGGTGTCGTTGGTACCGCCACTGATGGCGTCGGGTGTATAATTGCCAATGTTTACGATTTCATTGTAATTGTACGAGATATTAAAATCTGTTCTCCACGTAAATCGCGACCGGTCGATATTGATCGATCTGACCTCAAACTCAACTCCCCTGTTCACAATTTCACCCACATTGTCCCAGAAATTGGTAAATCCTGAACTTGGTTGGGGCGTGATATTTAGCAAGACATCCGTTGTCCTTTTGTTGTAAAAAGACAACACTGTTGTAATCCGATCATCAAAAAATCCTGTTTCCAGTCCCACGTCAATAACGCTGGACGTTTCCCACTGAAGGTTGGGATTAGGGGGGATTGACAAAAATCTGTATGTAGTATCATTGTATCCATTGGCAGCAATGATATATTCTCCGTATTGCTGATAGTTTGGAATGGCAGCATTTCCGGTGATTCCCCACCCGGCGCGCAATTTCATAAATGAAATGGTGTTGCTGGCTTTAAGAAAATTCTCTTGAGTAAGTATCCAGCCCAAAGATGCCGAAGGGAAAAAGCCGAAACGGTTATTCTCTCCAAACCTCGAAGATCCGTCTGTTCGTAAACTGGCTTGTGCAAAATATTTATCTTCCCTTGAATAATTCACCCTTGCAAAAGCACTCACGAAGTTGAAAATTTCTGTCCGGTTCAACCCATCCTGATTAAACCCTGGCAGAACGATGGTACTGTCCCCCTGCTCTATAACAGAAATGCGGTCGTTAAGCAGGGATGGGGTGTCATAAAACGGCCCTGTTACGTCGGCATCCTCACGGAAAATTCTCGATTTAGAAACAGATTTGGACTGCTGATATTCTGTCCCAACCATGTATGTAATATTATTCTTGTCGTCTACTTCATGAATGTAAGTGGCTGTTCCATTCATATTATAGTTACTGGTGAAAGTAGGCCATCGCTCAGCCAGATTAAAGAGCTGAGTTGTGCGATCCGCATTTCGAAGGCGGCTGTCTGTAAACTTATCATCTCTGAGATCCATGTAATCAAATCCTAAATATCCTTTGACAAACAGATTTTTGACGGGTTGGTAATCCAGTGAAATGTTATTAATGGTTCGCATTTCCCGTGTTTTCCATTCCTGCAACTCTCTTTGACGGACCGGATTGCTTCCGAAATCATAATAGTCGCCAGGAAGCCTCGTTACTAATCCATCTGTATTAAAGACCGTATCTCTGAATGTAATGGGATATATAGGCAGGGCTGTAGACATGGCTGATCCCAGACCACCACTCCAGGCTGCATCCACCCGGTTATTTACACCCTGACTAATAGAAGTACTTGCGGAGAGTGTAACCTTGTCGCTTACCCTGAAATCCACATTGGTTCTAAAGGAAGTTCGCACATAGGAATTTCCTACCAAATAACTTCCGTTGTCATCATAACCCAATGAAGAGAATACTTTGAGTCTTTTGGTACCATAGGTGGCAGAAAAGTTATAAGCTTGTTTCAGCCCAACATGCACTGTTTCATCCACCCAGTCGGTATCAGTCTCCCGGGCACGGGCCCAGGTAATCTGACCTGGAAGCGGTGCCAACCCGATGTTCCCGTCATTTTCCCAGGCTTCCTGATAGATTTGAAGATATTCAGAAGAATTAAGCATATTGGGTCTCGCGGTTGGCAATGACACGCCATGCCGGGTATTGAGGTTAAATCCCCACCCCGAACCAGAGCCGGTTTTAGTGGTGATTAGGATAACACCATTGGCACCACGGGAACCGTAAATACCGGTAGCGGCGGCATCCTTAAGGATTTCAATACTCGCAATATCGTTTGGATTTATTGTCGCGAGGGGATTGTTGTTCATCGCACCCCGGTTTCCGTTCATGAAATAATCCTGGGTGATGGGTATTCCATCCACCACATACAAGGGATCACCCGCCGCAGAGATGGAAGCTATACCCCTGACGCGAATTACCGAACCCGAACCAGCCAAACCACTCCCCTGGGTTACCTGCACACCGGCTGCCTTACCCTGTAAAGCTGCCTCAAAACTGGGGGCAGGAATGTCCGTAATGTCCTTACTTGTAACCTGAGAGATAGATCCCGTGACTTCCCTCGCCCGCTGCACTCCATATCCAACTACAACATACTCCGACAAAACAGAAGCGTCGGGTTGCATATTGCGGTTTACAGTGACAGAACCAGTAGGCGGTACATTAACCACCTGACTGTATTGTTTGTAACCAACAAAGGAAAATACCAGCGTTTTCTCACCGGCTCCAATATCATTGATGGTATAAACGCCATCGAGGTTGGTGGCTGCGCCCTTGGTCGTACCCTCAATCCGGACAGTAACGCCCGGCATAGGTACCCCGTTTTCGTCATTTACGACCCCTGTTACACTTTGGCCGAGAGCCAAAAAGGACGCCATCATCAGGGTCGATAACACCCACAGGTGTTTGGTGTAAGTCTTCATCATGTTCTCTGGACGGTTAAAAATGGTTGGGATAAATGTAGGATTTTTCCTTTGGTGTTAATTAAACACTATCAAATTATTAAAATTAAATTTACCTGCGCTCGTTAACGCTGATAAACAACCTTTGAAGTTGCCACACCTGATTCACTGATGAGCTGAATCAAGTAAATGCCATTGGCCAACGAAGTACCTGATGAACTGTTCGCAGCCCATGTGACCATATGATTTCCGGAAGTCTGATCACCGTTGAAAGGCTCGGCAATCACTCTTCCCTGCATATCCAATACCCGCACGGTGATTTTTTGTGGTGTATCCAAATGGTAGGAAATCTGAGTGAAGTCGGTAAATGGATTGGGGTAAGTTCCCAAAAATGTTCCCGTTCCGAAGGAAATCTCTTCCAGTCCCACTGAAATATCCGGCGTTTCGAGCTGTACTGTCGTATAAATACGGTACTCACCCGGCTGAAGTAAAAATGCATTGTTCAGGTTGTTTTCAATGATCGATTCCCCGGCGAAATAGTCATACCATGTTCCGGTTTGCGTAAATCCGGGAACCATGGAAATCGGATTTACACTGAAATTGCCGATGATAACCACATCCATGGACGGATGCGTAATAATCAGCCTTTTGCCCTGACCGGATACATCCCAGGTGTAATTTGTGGATGAGAAAGCATTATTCTCGGTTTTGAGCTTGTTCAATGCCGAATATACCTTGTACAATCTTTGGCGCTCCGCCACATCGTAATAGTCCCAGCGAATGGGTTTGTTGGATGTACGACAATTCTCATTGATCGTTCCATTGGGACAATGGTTGATGCTGTAATCATAGCCCAGTTCACCGAATTGCCAGATCATTTTGGGGCCGGGTAAAGGGATATGAAGGGCTGCCACAGTTTCCATGCGCGACAAGGCGATTTCCATATCCTTGGCATCGTGCGCCGGGTTGGTGGAATTACCAAATTGAAGATTTTTGTACATCAATCGCTCTTCATCATGGCTTTCGGCATAACTCACCAGATGGGGACTGTTCCAGCCGCGCGACTGATAACTGGCCCAATTCAGGTTGCTGTTCCAACCCATCGCGGCTTCAGCATACTCGTGGTTGATATTGCCCCAAAGCAGGAATCCATTATTGGCCAGAACGGTTTCTTCCGGATTGTCCCCCAAATGTTCGAGAATCAAATAAACCTGATCATCGTAGCTGTATACTTCATTTCGTATGCGGATCCAATGGTCAACGCGAGATTGATCGTACTGATTCCACGCTCCGACGTTGTTGGAAAAATTTTGGGTAAACCCTTTGCTCAGGTCAAAACGAAACCCGTCAATTTTGAAATTTTCCACCCAGTGACGCAGGTTGCGCTCCATGTATTGCTGTGTGTGGATCGAACTGTGGTCGTAATCATACCCCACATTAAAAGGGTGCATGGCCTGCACGTTGAACCAGGGGTTTTCGGCTGTTGGAGGGCCGGCAGCACCGTTTTCGGAATACATCCGCACCTGGGGATTCTGACCGAGGGAATGGTTAAAAACAATATCGATGATCACCGCAATGCCGCGTTCGTGGCAGGCATCCACGAAAGCCTTGAAATCATCAGCCGGTCCGTAATATTTGTCTACAGCAAAGAAAAACGAGGGATTGTAACCCCAGCTCTCATTGCCTTCAAATTCCTGGATCGGCATGAGTTC
>JBGTLS010000103.1:0-8849 GCA_041744015.1 Cryomorpha sp.
AGTGCTCCAATTTTTTTCATAAAAAGCTTCATAACGTTTTACAATTTTAGGAACCCATTAAGATTCTCAGTTATTAGTAATTAAAATGTCCGATTCAACAAATTCAACTGGCAAATCAGGCGAATCACGTGCTTGTACGCACCTGATAGAGCTGGGTTTCACCATTCGTGAAAAAAATTGGAGACATGGACACGACGAAGTGGATATAATTGCTGAAAATGAAGAGTTTATAATTTTTGTGGAAGTGAAAACAAGAAAGAATAATTCTTACGGAAGGCCGGAAGAGTCTGTGAATAAGCAAAAACAGAAGTTTATGATCCGCGCCGCCAATACATACATGCTCAGGTCGAATAGTGAAAAAGAAGCCCGGTTTGACATCGTGGCCATCACACTCGATCAGGGAGAAGACAGCGTTGAGCACATTGAGAACGCTTTTTACCCCACACTCAGATAAATTTCACACACGCATTACTACTGCATATGGCTATCAAAAATCAGGACAAGAACAAGGGAAAAAGAAAGACATCAGGCTCGGGTGACAAAAAGCCGAATTCCTCCGCGAAGGAGCGCAAATCGTTTGATGATAAGCCCCCCACGGGCGCAGGCCGCAAAACCTCATACGCAGAAAGAATGAATTCAGGAGCGGAAAGCAGACCGGACAAAGATTTCGACAAAGAGAGAAGGCGGGCTAACTCAAAAGATGACAAGCCAAAAACCGGATCGACCCGCCGCCGCCCTATGGCTGATGGCACTGAACGCAAATCACTTGAAGAGCGAAAGGCGGCCCGGCCAAAAGTAACCCGACCACGCCGCGAAGAAGATGAGCGCCCTGTACGCAAGCCGCTTGCTGATCGGGGAGATTCAGAAAAACCGATGCGGAAACCATATGCCGACAGCGACAGTGATCGCAAAGCCAGACCTACCGAAAGGTCTGACCGGGATGAAGATCGTCCAAAACGCACAAAAGTCTACGAGGAATTCACAAACAAAAGCGACCGCAAACCAGCCGAGAAAACCAAATTTTTTCGGGACAACCGTCGGCCAGCCTCCGATATTACACGTCCGACTACCAGTGATGGGGAAAAACGTCCTTACCGGAAACGGGAAGATGACGGGAAGACCGGTTCCAAACGCGTCAATTCGCGCGGTGAAGAAGTAAAACCCTACCGCGACCGGCGGGATGGAGATGCAGACAAAAAATTTGCCCCAGGTCGTACCGCCCTCCGCGAGGGAAAATTTCAAGGGCGATATGGAGCCGATAAGAAAAAATCATTTTCCAAATCGAGCAGCCGCACCACCGGTAATACGCGTCTGAACAAATTCATCGCAAATTCTGGGATCTGTTCGCGACGCGAGGCCGATGAGCTCATCTCATCCGGATTGATCGAAGTGAATGGTGAAGCGGTGACCGAAATGGGTTATCAGGTAAAAGAAGGCGACAAGGTGACTTACGCCGGAGAACGACTCAATCCGGAAAAACCCGTGTACATCCTGATGAACAAGCCCAAAGATTTCATCACTACGGTAAAAGATCCCGAAGGCCGGAGAACAGTGATGTCATTGCTGCGCGGAATTGGCGATGCGCGGGTGTTTCCCGTCGGACGTCTGGACCGCCACACCACCGGACTACTGCTTCTGACCAACGATGGGAATCTGGCCAAAAAGCTGACACACCCCACACATGGGGTAAAAAAACTCTACCATGTTTATCTCGACAAGCCTTTAAAAGCGGCTGATATGCGCACACTTTTAGAAGGTGTAAATCTCGAAGACGGCCCCATGAAAGCGGATGTGCTCTCATATGTGGGTGATGGGAAAGATAAAAAAGAAGTGGGAATCGAGATTCACAGCGGAAAAAACCGGGTTGTGCGTCGGCTTTTCGACCACCTGGGTTATGACGTCATGAAGCTCGATCGCGTTTTATTCGCCGGTCTGTCGAAAAAAGATTTGCCACGAGGCAAGTGGCGCCACCTCACCCCGCAGGAACTAATCACTTTAAAGATGTTCAAATAATGCTTGTGGCTCAGCGTTTGTAGAAAACATCAAACGCACAAAAATCAGCAGAAGACCATTTGAAGAAGTTTGTAATATACCTCATCGGTTTCATTGTCATCTGCGTTATTGGGATTTTTGCCGCGTATTTTCTGGCAAAAAAATATGAACCGGAAGTAAGAGACATTATCCTGTATGAACTCAACCGCAACCTGGACGTGGAGGTCAAAGTGGCGGATATTAACTTCAGCCTGCTCCAGCGTTTTCCCTATGCCTCGCTTCGTTTTAGCGAGGTGGTGATTCCCCAGGTGAGAGATGGTGTGCAATCCGACACTTTGATTTACATCAAAGATCTCTACCTGCAAATAGGCCTGTTTGACTTCCTGCGGCAGAATTACCGGGTTTCAGAGGCCGAAATCAACCAGGGCTTTTTTCACATGGACCTGTATGCGGACGGAACCGACAATTACCATTTCTGGAAAGCAGCCGAAGACACCATTTCCAAAGCAGAACTCTCGTTGAGCAATATTGAAATAAAATCATTTGCTTACCGGCTGCGCTCAGGAGATGACCTTGAAATTGCGCTGTATGTGGAAAAGGGTGAAGCCAATGGCAATTTTGGTTCCGATGTTTACGATATCAGTTCAGATAGCCGCATTCACATCAATCAGGTGATTGCATCGGCTGATACCATGTTTAAAAATCAGATTATCGATGGTGAAATCGTATTGCACATCGACCAAATCAAAAAAATCTACGCCTTTGAGTCGGACGATATCTCTTTGGGAAAAGAAGATTTCCAATTGCTTGGAAATTATGATCTCTCCCAATCGCCTGGACTGTGGAATGTAAACCTTTCCACCACCAACGCAAAAATCGAAAATCTGGCGGAAATAATGCCAACTGCTTTGCGCCAGGCCACCCGGAGTTACAAGGCACGCGGCCGAACTGATCTCGTCGTTCAGATGAACACCACGCCTAAAGGACATTTTGATGTGGACGTGGTATTCGACAAAACCCAGGGCACTTTTCAGCACAATGTAGCGCTTGGTACAGCAAAAATCAAAACCGCCAGCGGTAGTCTTCAGGTGCGCAGCAACGTGACCTCCCTTTACATCGATGATCTCATTGCGGGCATCGGTCCGGGGGAAGTGAAAGCCCGTGGAAAAATCGTCGATTTCGGTGCACCGGCATTCGACCTCAACCTGAGTGGATCGATGGATCTGGAAGAACTCAAAAACTTCCTCAACGTGCCATCTGTCGAAAGAATGGAAGGTAAGCTCCGGCTAAATGGCAGATTGCAAGGCAAGCTTCCGCGAAACAGAAAAGATGAAACCATCACCCTGCTCAAAGGCATCGATTTTCTCGGTGATATAAAGCTAAGTGACGGCCTTTTCAAAATCAAAAACCAGGGCCAGACTTTTGAAAAAATCAATGGGGATATCGACCTGCGCAATAATGCCCTGATCATCAACAATGCGACTGCACTCGTCAATGGAAGTTCTTTTGAAATTTCCGGCGCTCTTGAAAATGCGCTTCCTTACCTCAGCTCAGAAGGCCAGAAACTGCATATCAAAGCGCAATTTAAATCTCCCTCGCTTGACTTCAACGACATCTGGGTGTCGGAGACGACAAAAGCGGATACCACCTACCGGTTTCACCTGCCCGATGATGTATCCTTCGATCTGGGTGTCGATATTGGAAAAATCAATTTCCGTCGGTTTGAAGCGGTCGGAGTAACCGGAAAAGCCCAGTACCAAAACGGATTGTTGACCCTGAACCCCTTCACATTTAAGTCCGCTTCTGGCGTGGTCAGAGCGAATGCATCAGTCGAGCGCCTGAACGCGACCACTTACCTCGCCAAAACCCGCGCACACCTCGAAAACATCGCCATCGATCAGCTATTTTATCAATTTGAAAACTTTGACCAGAATGTCGTGCGCTCCACACATCTGGAGGGCCGCACCAATGCGCAGATCACTTTCAGTGGTACATTCGGACAAAATCTATCATTCAGGGAAGAGACCATTCAGGCGCAAATCGACCTGATGATCATCAAGGGAAAATTGAAAAAGCTCGAATCTTTCCAGGCCATTGCCGATTATCTGAAGGAAAGTACGGTATGGCGCTCTCTCGTCCAGGTGGATGCTTTTGAGAAAAAACTGCAAATGGTGGTCTTTGATACCCTCCAAAATTCCATTCGTATAGAGAACAAAATGGTTTTGATTCCAGCTATGAAAATTGGCTCCAGTGCCATGACCATCAATCTCTCCGGTCAGCACAGTTTTAACAACGACATCGACTACAGCATCAATTTCCGACTCAGCGAATTGCTGCGCAGTGGAAAGAAACAGAACGATGATTTTGGGTATATCGTCGAAGATCAGGCAGGCCTTCGTCTGTTTATGCAAATGACCGGAACAACCGACAACCCGATATTCAGTCTTGACAAGGAAGCCGCACGCGATAAGCGAAAGCGCGAACTCGAAAAAGAGAAAAATGTATTTAAGAGCATCCTCAAAGAAGAATTTGGATTGTATAAAGGAGATACCACCCTTCAGGGAGTGCCTACAACCCCTGCTAAACAAGGCACCCGCTTCAGCGTGGAATGGGATGAATTTAATGAAGACAGCGTTCCGAAAACGCAAAACAAACCTCCGCGCAGCATCCGGAAATCGAAGAAAACAAAGGACGACGACAAGATTTACGACGACTTCGATTCAGACGACGATTTATAATTTTTCGGGCTGTTCCAAAAGATTTCTACTTTTAGGCCAAATTCAGGTCATATCGGCATCACTGCTACCCGCTACATTTAAGTTTTCTCAATGAATCTATACTCGCGAAAGCAGCAGTGGAAAATCGTATTGGTTATATTGGCGGTACTCATCGTCGGAGCCTCACTATGGTATTCGAACTATATCGTAAACCAAATCAAGGAGGAAGAGCGCCAGAAAGTGCAACTCTGGACGGAGGCAGTAAAGAAACGGCTCACCCTGATCAACTATACTGAACGCCTTTTTGAAGATATGCGTCAGGAAGAAAGGCTTAAGGTCGATATCTGGGCCAAGGCCATGGCCCGTTTCCTGATCACAGATGAATCCAGTGAATACGTTTTTCTCAACCACATTATAGTAAATAATACCACGATTCCTGTGGTAATTACCGATGAAAACAACAATGTGCTCTTTAAGCGGAATGTGGACGAGGGCATATTCGATTCACCGAAAAGCACTGACAGTCTGATTCAGGTGATGGCTGGAATTTACACTCCCATTAAAATCGAACTTCAGGGAATTCGTCAGAAAGCATATTATCAGGATTCGCGGATTATTACCGAACTCGAACATACGCTTGATGATTTGATCAACTCTTTTATAAGTGAAACTGTGCTCAATTCCGGTTCGGTGCCGGTGCTTTTCACCGATTCCAGTAAAACCAGGGTGATACAATCTGCCAATGTTGATACAACCATATTTGGCGACAGCCTGGCCCTGGCAAAAGAAATTGCGCGGCTTTCTACTGGCAACGAACCCATCAGAGTGAGTTTCGGCGGAAGGGTTGTGAATTATATCTTTTATACAGATTCTGTGGTCATCACGCAGCTCAAGTATTTCCCGTACGTGCAGATGATCATTGTCGGCTTGTTTTTATTAATTGCTTACCTCATTTTCAGCACGTTTCGAAATGCCGAGCAAAACCAGGTCTGGATAGGAATGGCCAAAGAAACTGCCCATCAATTGGGCACGCCTCTATCGAGCCTCATGGCCTGGGTGCAGTTGCTCGAAGCGCGCGGAGTAGACAAGTCTACCATTACAGAGCTTAACAAAGACATCGAACGCCTTGAAACCATCACCGACCGGTTTTCAAAAATCGGCGCCAACCCCGACCTGCGCGAAACATCCGTGGAAACGGTGATGTCACAGGCCATCGGGTATTTGAGACCCCGACTTTCGTCAAAAGTACTTTTCGAAATCAACCAGAATCAGGGTTCGGACGTGCGGGCTATGATCAATGAACCGCTGTTTGGGTGGGTGATCGAAAACATTTTTAAAAATGCAGTGGATGCGATGGGTGGCAATGGAAAAATCACGGTGGACATCTACCACGAAATCCAAAATGTGTACATCGATATCTCCGACACCGGAAAAGGAATTCCCGGGGTGAGCCACAAAGCGGTTTTCCAACCGGGATACACCACCAAAAAGCGCGGTTGGGGATTGGGACTTTCACTCGCCAAACGCATCATTGAAAATTACCACAACGGAAAAATATTCGTGAAACGCAGCGAGCCTGACAAGGGCACCACATTTCGAATCGTGCTAAAAACCAAGGCCTGATATGGCCGGAATTTATATCCATATTCCTTTTTGCAAACAGGCGTGTCACTATTGCGATTTTCACTTTTCCACTTCGCTGAAGCAAAAAAGTGCTTTGGTGGATGCCATCGTTCAGGAAATAAAAATCAGGGCTGACTACACCGGTGACGAAGCCATTCAAACCCTATACTTTGGCGGTGGAACACCGAGCCTCCTTACTTTTTCGGAAACAGAAAAAATTGTAACCGCAGTCAAAAGCCACTTCCTGTTTGCCGAAAATGTTGAAGTCACTTTTGAAGCCAACCCCGACGATCTCAATCCTGCAAAACTCCAGGAGCTTGTGAATCTAGGTGTAAACCGGTTGAGCATCGGTATTCAATCCTTTTCCGATGCGCAATTGCGCTGGATGAACCGCGCTCACTCCGGTAATGAGGCCGTGGAATCCGTCCTCAATGCCCAAAAAGCCGGAATTGACAATATTTCAATCGATTTAATTTATGGTCTTCCTCAGCTCAGTCCCGAAGATTGGATAGATGATCTCCGACGGGCAACTGCCCTCGGCGTCACGCATGTTTCTGCTTATTGCCTCACGGTAGAACCGGCCACGGCCCTGGGGCACCGGGTAAAAAAGGGTCAGGAAAAACCGGTGGATGAAGAAGCAGCAGCAACGCAATTTGCTATCCTGCGAAGCGAATTGGCGGAAGCCGGGTTTGAGCATTACGAGGTGAGCAATTTCGCGAAAGCGGGATATTATTCCAGACACAATACCGCCTACTGGCAAGGCACGCCATACATTGGCCTGGGCCCTTCGGCACATAGTTTCGACAAAGTTCAACGGTCATGGAACATATCCAACAACGCCCTGTATATTTCCGCTTTGCGCGAAAACAAAATCCCGCAAACCAAGGAAACACTTAGCCGGGCCAACCAAATCAACGAAACATTGATGACCGGCCTACGCACCAAATGGGGCGTAAATCCGGCGGAGATCAGGGACCGTTGGCACTATGACCTTCTTAGTGAAAATGCTCAACTCCTGTCTCAACATGAAAAAAAAGGCCTCGTATCTATATCCCCCACCTGTTTGAAACTCACACCGGAAGGATTGTTTATGGCAGATGGCATCGCTTCCGACCTTTTTATCATAGAAGACGATGAAATTTTGAATGCTTAAACGCAACAATGAATTAAAAATCTGAAAAATATGGACATTGAAATCCAGTTGGGCGGTCAAAAATACGTGACCAACCTCAGGCATGGTTTGGACATATCTATACCACTTACATCAGATGGTCCCCGCGCATGGTATGTCGAACCTCTTCAAATTAAACCCGTTCAAAACGCTCAGTTTAACGGCAGTGTGGCAGCGGGTGGTGACGTCAATTTCAACCAAATCGAATTCAATCCCCACGGCCACGGCACCCACACCGAAAGCATCGGACACATTACGAAGGAGGTCGTTTCGATCAATCAGGTTCTCGCCCAATTCTTTTTTGAGGCAACCCTCATCACCGTTACCCCGGAAACCTTCTCCGGAATCGAGCAACCTTTCCGGAAAACCAGTGATCATATCATCACACGCAGCATTCTCGAAAAATCAGCAAAGGATTGGAAAGAGGCTGTGGTGATCAGGACCTTGCCCAACTCCGTCGACAAAAAAACCAGAAACTACAGCAATACCAATCCCCCGTATTTCGATCCCGAAGCCCTTACCTTTTTGCGGAAGCATGGCGTCAAACACCTGCTCACGGATTTGCCTTCGGTCGATCGGGAAAGCGATGGCGGAAAGTTACTGGCTCACCGCGCATTTTGGATGGGAAACAATCCCAATGATGATCAATGCACAATTTCTGAAATGGTGTACGTCAACAATGAAATCAACGATGGACACTATTTGTTAAACATACAAATCGCATCATTTGAAAACGATGCAAGTCCATCAAAACCTGTTCTCTACCCCTTGTCACTGAAGATTTAAATTTAGTTGTGTCTGGCGAGTTTGTATTTTTTGAGACTGAGTTCCACTTTCGTGAAATTCTCTGGTAAAGACTCTTCCGCCATCATCAGGAGATAGAGGTTGTTTCCAACTGACCGTTCGAGATTGATATCAAACTTTCGTTGAAAATAAGATACTGCCCCCCAATCGTCATTCAGACCGGGAGATGTTGAAATGGTGATGCCCGGCTGCAGCAAATCCCCAATGATATCTATATCGTGCAATTCGGCTTTGTTTCGGCCATACGTGCCATAACCGACCACACAGACCACGAGCGATGTTGCGATCAATCCGATTCCAACGCCCTGAAATATCCGGAAGCCGATTGACCGGATTGTGATTCTTTGCAGAAAATCGGATACCGCCTGAGCTGAAATCACTGCAAAAGCGATGGAGAATAACGGAAGAGCCGGCAAGATGTAAAAGCTGAGCTGTTTCGGACTCACCATCATCGGTGCCGAAGCTGACAATCCGATCAACACAAACAGTAGAAAATATTGACTTTCCGGTTTTCTGAATGCTTTTTGAATAAAAGCCGTTTT
>JBGTLS010000104.1:0-4808 GCA_041744015.1 Cryomorpha sp.
CCGGATACCCTGGTCGCTTTCGCGAAAAATTTCTCAGATTCCCTGCAGGCCCGGGCAGGCATGCATATCCGCAGCATTCTGGACAAGTTTCCAGACAGTCAGGTCCAAACCCTCTACAATTATTATTTCGAAAACCTACCATTTTACCTCGAAGAATCAGATTACCAGCAGCTCGAAGAGCGGGTTTCCGCAAAAAACATCACCTCCTCCATCGACCGGTTTTACCGCTCCCTCATGTCGCCGATGGGCCTGGCAACAAAAAAAATCCTGCTTAGCGATCCGCTCGGATTTGCGTCTTTTCCTCTGGAGCGGTCGCGGAGTTTTCAAATCGATGACAACTTCGCGCTTTACAAAAATCACATCCTCACCACCGACAAAAAACACCTCGTATTTTTCATCAATCTCGCGAACCCCGCCAGCGAAACAGGCGAAAATGGCAAGCTCATTCAGGCCATTGACGGGCAGATATCCTCGATGCAGGATCGATGGCCGGGTGTAAAAGCGGAATATTTCGGTTCGGCAGCGGTGGCTGTGGCCAATGCAGAGCAGATCAGGTCAGATATTTTTCTCACCGTCACCCTCGCTGTCATTCTGCTTTTCCTGTTCATTTCGCTGTTCTACCGGGGTGTGGGAACGTTTTTTCTGGTCGTTACTCCCGGCGTATTCGGCGCGCTCACGGCCATCTCGGTACTGGTCCTGACCCGAGATGCGGTCTCGGTCATTTCCCTCGCTGTGGGTTCGGTTTTGCTCGGGATTACCATAGATTATGCCCTGCATTTCCGCACGCATTACAAAATGCAGAAAGACCTTCCGCGCTTGTTTGCCGACCTCGGATTTCCCACCCTGATGTGTGGTATCACTACGGCCTGTGCGTTTTTTGCACTCTTCTTTATCCGGTCGAAAGCCCTTCAGGACCTCGGGATATTTGCCGGGGTGAGCGTGCTCTCCGCATCGATTTTCACCCTGGTGGTGCTTCCACACTTCGTCATTCGCGGAAGCGAAAAAGAAACCCCCGAACGCCGGGAAAATTTTGTTGAACGCGCTGTCGCCAACCTGGCCAGATACCCTTTGCAGAAAAAGAAATGGGCCATTTTCCTGTTTGTTCTCCTCACCACCGTGAGCCTGTTTACCTGGAAAAATATCGCATTTGACAGCAATATGCTCCGGCTGAATTTCATGCCCTCTCACCTGGCGCAGTACGAAAAAAACATCAATGCTATCTCCACTTTTTCGGCCAACAACATCTACGTAGCCCGATCGGGCAGTGATTTTTGGGAAGCCCTTGAAAGCAACCAAATCGTGGAAGATTCCCTGCTGCAAATGGAACAATCAGGAGCGATCACCGGCTACCTGTCGCTCAATAAACTGGTGCCCTCAAAAGTCGATCAGGAAGAAAAGCTGGATCGGTGGAACGCATTCTGGTACCGGCATGGCCGCGAAGTGGTGACAGCAAATATCGATTCCGCTGCGGTCGTGACGGGATTCAATCCGGGGACTTTTCACCGGTTTGACAGCCTGATCCAACAAAACCAAAGCGGGATTCACCTCGATGAGGTTGAAAAACTGCTCGGGGTTTTTGGTGGTGAACTTGTCATCCGCCATGCCAATGGTCAGGTAAGCCTCCTCTCTTCAATCAAGGTGGATGCCGACAAAAAGCAGGATGTGCTCAGGCGACTGGCTTCCATTCCCGGCATCGTAATCCTCGACCGCGGATTTATCACCAACCAGTTGGTCGACATCCTCGCTGGAGATTTCAACCGGTTGGTGAATATCTCGCTCGGGATCGTTTTTCTGATTTTACTCATCAGCTATGGCCGGATCGAATTGACCACCATCGCCTTCGCGCCAATCCTCATCAGCTGGCTCTGGGTGCTTGGCCTCATGGGTCTGCTGGGCCTCACTTTCAATATCGTCAACATCATCATCTGCACTTTCATTTTCGGTCTGGGCATCGATTACAGCATATTCAATCTCAGGGGCATGTTGCAAACCTACTCCACCAATGTGTCCAACCTGCAGTCGTACAAAAAATCGATTATTCTATCCGCAGTTACCACGCTTACGGGTATTGGGGTGCTCGCTTTCGCAAAACACCCTGCTTTGCAATCAATCGCATTCCTGGCCATCATCGGAATTCTCTCCGTCATATTTATCACATTCACCCTGCAGCCGTTGTTGTTCCATTGGCTCATCGGTCACCGCAAAGAAAAAGGCGTTGTTCCATTTACTTTGTCATCCCTGTTTTTTACTTTTTTCGCCTTTTTTCAATTTTTGAGCGGATGTGTTGTCTTGTTTATTTTGAGAATTCTTTTTTTCCTGCCTTTGGGCTCCCTCAAATTCCGGAAATACATTTTTCATTGGGTAATGATGATCTCCTGTCGCTCGCTGATATATTGCATGGCAAACATCAAAAAAGTCGTAATCGACCGGCATTTGGCCAACTATGAAAAACCAGCGGTGATCATTGCCAACCACCACTCTTTCATCGATATTCTGGTGATGTTGATGTTTCATCCCAAAGTGGTTTTGGTCACGAATGATTGGGTGTCAGCGTCTCCGTTTTTTGGAAAATCTGTTCAGTTTGCCGGATTTATCCAGGCTTCGAAAGGACTTGAAAATCAAACGGAACACATCGAAAACCTCATCCGCGATGGGTATTCTATTGCGGTATTTCCGGAAGGGTCGCGCTCAGGATTGGCCGACCTGCGCCGTTTTCATAAAGGAGCCTTTCTCCTTGCGGAAAAATTTAAGCTCGATATTCAACCCATTTTGATGCACGGCACCAGTCATGTAATGCCAAAAGGTGATGCTTTTTATGTGAAAAGCAACCCGATTACATTCAAATTCCTTCCCCGCATCGCGCACGATGATCCGCGTTATGGCACCACGTATTCTGAACGGACTAAGGCCATTTCAAAACATTTCCGGAAGGAATACGACCAGCTGAGAACGGAAATCGAAACACCCCATTTTTTCAAAGAAATTCTGATAAAAAACTTCATTTACAAAAGCCCTGTGCTCGAGTGGTATCTGCGCATCAAGTTCCGTTTTGAAAAGAGCTATCAATTGTTTCACGAACTCATCCCCAGGCAATGCCGCGTAGTTGATCTCGGGTGTGGATATGGGTTTATGACCTATGCGCTTGGACTCAGCTCCCGTGGTCGCGACTTGACCGGAATCGATTACGACGAGCGAAAAATTCAAATGGCCGGAGCTTGTCCTGTGCATCCGGAAAATATCCGGTTCGAGGCAGGCGATGTGGTGGCTTACAACAATGGTCCGGCAGATGTTTTTCTACTCTGCGATGTGTTACACTATATGCAACCGGAAGAGCAAACCCAGATGTTGAACACCATGCTTTCCAACCTCAACGACGAGGGCATGATCATCATCCGCGACGGCGACAGTTCGAAAACGGAAAGACACAAAGGATCCGTGCTCACCGAAGTTTTTTCGACCGGATCGGGATTTAATAAAACCAGAAATAAGCTGAACTTTATACCGGCAGCGATGATTGAAAATTTTGCGGAAGCAAACGATCTGGAACTAACAACAATCGACAACACCAAACGAACTTCAAACGTGGTATTTGTGTTAAGGAGAAGAATATAGATGGAGAATTACGACGTAATAATAGTTGGCAGCGGCCTCGGCGGGCTTGAATGCGGGGTGATTTTGAGCCGTGAAGGCTACAAGGTGCTAATACTCGAAAAAAACAAACAGATCGGCGGAAATCTGCAGATTTTTGCCCGAAAAAAGCGCATTTTCGATACGGGTATTCACTACATCGGCGGCCTCAGCAAAGGCGAAAATCTGTACAAATATTTCAAGTATCTCGGCATCATGGACGACCTCAAAATTCGTCAACTCGACAAAGATGGATTTGATATTGTGAGTTTTGTCGACGACCCGGTCCAGTATAAATACGCTCAGGGATACGACAATTTTATCGAAACCATGGCTGGCTATTTTCCGGAAGAAAGGGAAGGCATCATCCGGTATTGCGATGCCATTCGCGAGGTATGTCAGGCTTTCCCGATGTATCAGGTGAAAATGCCAAACGGGGATATGGAAAATATGAAGTACCTCTCTATCAACGCGCGGGATCATATTGCCACATTTACAAAAAACGAAAAACTGCAAAAAGTGCTGGCAGGCACCAACGGACTTTACGCCGGTGAGGGCGAAAAAACGCCGTTTTACATGCATGCCCTCGTGCTCAATTCATACATCGAGAGTTCGTGGAGGTGTATCGACGGCGGGGCTCAGATTGGTCGCCTTCTGGCAAAAATCATCCGCGACAATGGCGGTAAAATAATCAACCACGCCGAAGCCTCGAAGTTCATTTTTCGCGAAAGCGAGATAGAAGCGGTGGAGCTCACCGATGGAAGAAGATTTGAAGGCAATATTTTCATTTCCAACATTCACCCTTCGCTCACCCTCGATATGGTGGAAGAAGGTAAATTGCGAAAAGCTTATACCAAACGAATTCAAGGCCTTGAAAATTCTGTCTCCACTTTCATCGTTTACCTCTGTCTGAAAAAGGACACTGTACCCTATTTCAACTGCAATTACTACCACATCATCGATCCGGATGTGTGGCAGGGCGGAGACTACGGCGAAAACTGGCCTCCATCTCTGGCCGCTTTCACGAGCATCAGTTCGCGCCACGAAAAATACACCGACCTCATGATTGTGATGGCCTATATGCGCTATGAGGAAACCCGTGAATGGGAGGATTCTTACAATACTGTCGCCAAATCGTCGCCCCGCGGGCAGGCTTACGAAGCATTCAAAAAAGCCAAAGC
>JBGTLS010000105.1:0-4363 GCA_041744015.1 Cryomorpha sp.
AATTTAGAAGTTGGCTTTGTTGGATCTTTGGATAGGGTTAATATGGAACTTATTCAATGTGATGGTTATGGTATTGCCATTGATCTTTTAACTGGTAAAGCCTTATACTGAATCATGAAGGCACATGGAAAGCATAATAAGACGGTTTGCGATATGCTTTACCTTCAAGACAAGTATCCATGTAATGATTGGGTTGTTACGACCGCATTCTATTCAGCAATTCATTTTCTTGACCACAAGATTTTTCCTTGTGAGTACAGGGGGGAGAAATATAAAAATATCAATGAAGCTCATCAACGGATTCTGAGGCAAAGTAAACATCAGACGCGGAGCCTTCTCATAAATCATCTTTTGCCAAAACATAAAGCAGATTACGAATTTCTTTTGGAGAAATCGCAAAATGCAAGATATGTAAACTATGATGTGCATGATAGCATCTCAAAAAGAGCTGTTTCGAATCTCGATCGAATAATAGAGACTTGCGCATAAGTAAGCATCTTATTACCAATTTAAAACAACGCAACTTATTTTTACAACAAATTTCCATCTCAGGTTCTTCCTATCTGTAAAAGTGATTATATCTGCTGTTTAAAAATTGAAGGAAGCAACTCGTTTTTTTTTTGTGGCCCGGACATATTGGTTAATTGAGCACACAGCAATTATGTATCTTCCACAACAGAAATTGTCGCTTTGAATTTTCGTCCGTAACGCATAAGATACAAAAAAAGCCGCTGTTTATGTTGAGCACCAGGGTCTTCCGATCGAATCAATCCTCCATCGCTCACAAATCCCTATCCTGCCCTGATGATTTTAGAAATTCTTCAAAAATTGATCTGCAGCCAACGCAGCAAAAACACGTCGGTTACCCTGTAGCTGTTATGCTTTGTGCCCTCGTTGTGAATTAATTCCTTTTCCATCAAAGCAGTTAAACTGCGTTTTATGGAAGCGGGCGTACCCAGATTATAAGTGGATATAAAATTTTTGGCTGTTGGTTGCACCAATTTCATCTCATGTGCCAATGCAGTTAATAAGGAGAATTGTGGCCTTGTGATG
The DNA here is from genome assembly GCA_041744015.1 of Cryomorpha sp. Lineage (GTDB taxonomy): Bacteria > Bacteroidota > Bacteroidia > Flavobacteriales_D > Cryomorphaceae > JBBQZU01. Next base: position 1,054 of record JBGTLS010000105.1, read on the forward strand.
AGTTGCCTGTATTGGTAATACATACTTTCGTTCTCCAACAGTAGTTGATGACAAACGAACTTCACATCTTCCAAAGTAATGTTGGAGATGCGCTCAGCGTAGATGCGGTTACAAACGGATTGGGTGTAAAAAGTGTGGCAGAGCGTAAATTCCAGAATAAAATCTATCGCCTCTGACGATATTTGGCGGTTTTTCTTTTCGAGGTGATTCGTTATGAATTTTCCATAAACTACCTGATCTATTTCTGCCAACTGCATGAACTGTGTGCTCGAATAAAATGGTTTTTTCGAGTTGTTAAATATGTCGACCAAAAGATGACGGCTGCTGCCGCAAAAAACAAAGCGAACATTCTGCAATTGTTGAATCTTCGTTCGAAGCAGTGCTTCCGTGTTTTTTTCCGGATAATTTCTCACTTGTTGAAATTCATCAAAAACGACAATTACCGGATTGTTTTGCCCTTCAAAGAAATCGAATAGTGCCTGGAGTGATTGCTCCTGTTGCGCGGGGTTGGCAAAATCAAAGCTTACCTCAGGATTTGAGGTTAGTGGGTCGAAACTGAGCACAGGCCGAAAGGAGCGAATCAGGTTCATGAGCTTTGTACCCAAACTGGTTTTCTCAGGGAATGTAAGTAAGGCGGCATTGGCAAGGCTATTCGTGAAATCACGCAGACTTTGCGTGGCAAATACGTCTACATAGATTCCAAAAAACTTCTTCTGATTGCGTGTAAGAAAGTGTCGAAGCAATCCCGTTTTCCCCATCCGTCTGATTGAAAACATGGTGGTGTTGATGCCATTTTCAGCATTCATCAAGAGTCGTTTGCACTCTTCCTTCCTGTCACAAAACCATTCAGGTCCTGCATACACACTTACTGGGAAGGGATTTTTTGGTTCTTTCATGACTCAAAGTTAAACAAAATGTATTATACAAATTGCATTATACAAAATGTTTAATGAATTGATTGGGACACCAGGAAATAAGTTCCTGATTTTTATTGATCGCCGCGCATTGATTCGCTGGCATTTTCACCCACATTTACCCCACCAAAAAGCCCTAATTTGGCCGATAATTCATTTTCAAATGAAATCTCTACCCATCCCGCTCTGTTTCGCCATTTGTCTCTTGTTAACCATGCGCTGCACCAACCCTCCTGAAGCCCAAAATACGCTGTACACATCAAACGCATTTACCATCACCCGCGACAGCATCATTCAGGGAAAGAATCTGGCCGTGGTCATTTCTCCCACCGAAATTAAATCCAACTACGCGAGCCCGGCCAATGAAATTTATTCCAATCGCATCCATTTTAAATTCAGCCTGAATGAAAAGGACAATGACCTCACTCAGGGGACAAACAGGGAAATACGTATTACAAACGAAAAGGAATCTCCCGTATATGTTTTTGGTCAACCTTCCGGCAAAACAGATGGCGAGGCGGGAATTCTGCCCATCGATTATCCCTTCACCTTCAGGCTTGACATGCGGCCAGTCCTGGAGCAATTTCAAAAGCACGGATTTTACGAAGCCGCAGATGGATCGAAAGTGGCCAAAGCCGAATTTAAAGGCGTATACATCGCGGGAAGTTCGCTGCCGCTTTCCTGGGATTGGGTGGGTCTGGAAGAAAAAGGACTGGAGCTCACCGATCCGGATGGCGATGGTATTTTTGAGGTCGATCTCATCCTGAATCCCAAAATTGAGAGTGAAGAAAAAACATGGAAACTCACTTCCGACATTAGTCATTTACCACAACTTACTTCTGATGTTCCGTTTGTAGATGCCTTGTTCAACATGGCCCTGCAGGAATCTGTATTGGCCGTGGAGCCCGACAGCACTTTTCGCACGGGGGCGGAGTGGGGCGGCGTCTGGACGCGCGACATCAGTTACAGCATCTACCTGGCCATGGCTTACCTCAATCCTGAAGTGGCCAAAATCAGCCTGATGAAAAAGGTCAACCGCAAACGCATCATTCAGGATACCGGTTCCGGAGGGTCCTGGCCGGTTTCCTCCGATCGGGTGGTCTGGGCGCTCGCAGCCTGGGAAGTCTATAAAGTCACCGGGGAACGCGACTGGCTGGAGCAGTGTTTTGAAATCATCAAAAATTCGGCTGCTGACGATTACCTTACCCTGCGATCTGAAACAGGCATGTACAAAGGTGAGTCTTCATTTCTCGACTGGCGGGAGCAGACCTATCCGAAGTGGATGTCAAACATGGATATCTACGTTTCCGAAAATCTCGGTACCAATGCCCTGCACTATCAGGAGCACATCATTCTGGCAGAAATGGCCAAAATTCTCGGAGAGCCTTTCGACAAATTTGAAGAAATTGCCGAAGGAATCAGGCAGGGGATGAATGCCCACCTCTGGATCGATGAGAAAGGTTACTATTCCCAATATCTTTACGGGAAACACCACCTGATCAAATCGCCCCGATTTGAAGCCTTGGGTGAAGCGCTTTCAATCATTTTTGGAATTGCCGATGCCGACCGCGCGAAGGGCATTGTTTCACAATCCCCACTTACGAATTTCGGAGCGACCTGCATCTACCCTCAAATTCCCGGCATTCCCCCTTACCACAACGATGCCATCTGGCCTTTCGTGCAGGCCTACTGGAATCTGGCTGCTGCCAAAACGGGCAATGAAAAAGTGCTCAACCACGGACTGGCTTCCATTTATCGCGCCGCTGGTTTGTTTCTGTCCAACTACGAAAATATGGACACAGAAACGGGGGACTTCAAAGCCACCGAAATCAATTCGCATCAAATGCTCTGGAGCATTGCTGGCAATCTGGCCATGGTGCACCGGGTTTTTTTTGGGATGGAATTTCACCCCGATCGCCTCACTTTTCAACCAGTCATACCAGCAGCCTACGGCGGATCCATGAGCCTCACAAATTTCACATACAGAAAGGCAATTTTGGATATTACCGTTGCAGGTTTTGGAAATGAAATTACCTCGGTAAAGATCGATGGTGAAGAGGCTGAACACGCTGAAATCCCTGCTGATCTCGAAGGTCACCATATCGTACTTATTCAGATGTCCAATAATTCCTTGGACGGACAGAAAATCAATTTGGTTGATAACCATTACACCCTGGCCAATCCGATTGCCCGGCTGCATGGTGATACATTGTATTGGAAGGTCATTGACGGAGCCAAGTCCTATCTGATTTACGAAAATGGAAAATCGCTCAAATTCACAGAAGATCCAGTTTATATTCCAAATTCAGGAGTTTTACCAGCTGAATACGCAGTCCGCGCAATTGATTCGGCGGGTTATGAATCATTCATCAGTGAACCCATTTTGATTGGTGCCA
>JBGTLS010000106.1:0-5409 GCA_041744015.1 Cryomorpha sp.
GAGCAATCTTGCCCGCTTCCATGAGGTTGTTAAAGGAGGAGAGAATGTATGGGCTGTGGGTGGTGATGAATAATTGAAAATCTGATTTATAATCGTTAACCAACCTTGCCAACAATTGTACTACTTTTCTCTGTGCAGAAGGAAACAAATGGGCTTCGGGTTCTTCTATGAAGATACTTGCACCTCCATTATTAAAAGTCATAAGTGGAAAATTGGTCAGCAAGTATAGTAAAGGAACCACTTCCTGCTGGCCTGATGAAGCCTTTGATAAATTTACTATTCGGCCGTCATTGTGATAAATCCAGTCCTTTTTATCTTTTCTAACCAGATCTCCATTCAAAATATCATTTATGAGTATTTCATTTTCTTGTATATGCGCGCCCTTTTCAATTTCGCTCTCTTTGATATTTTCATAAATTGCACCGAACTCTATTAAAAATGGATCTAACGATTGCTTATTATTTAAAAGCGTAAAGATGTTCGAGTGAACCTGGGAAAAAAAACTACGTCCGGCTGGAATAAAAAATGGATTGTAGCCAGTATTTTTTGAAATATTGGCTTGAAAAGATCTATAAAATTTGTCGTATTGACGTCTTCTTTGTTGAAATGGATTTGAGGTGAAAGGATCGTTCAGATTTAAAGGGTTAACATATTGTTCTTCTATTTCACGAATCACTTGCATGTAGCTGTCGCCTAAAAAGATTTCAGGCTCCTGCTCATTCTTTGCATTAATAATGCTTACAGTTCCTGTACCTGAAACATATTTAATAGAAAATCCTTCCGTTGGCCATGTATCTACAGGGAAATAATCAAAAAATTTATGTAGTAATGATTCTTTGAAATTTGAATCTGTATGCCTGTCATCAACATATTTAAATATGGAAGATGGGATTGTTTTGAAAAAGTAAATCAACTTCGCCGTCACACTCTTTCCCGAAGCTTGCGGACCAATAAGAATGTTGATCTTGTTGATCTCCATGGTCATCTCTTCGATGCCTCCGAAATTCTGGATGTAGATTGATTCCATGATTCAAACTTAGTAAATTCTTCGGTTAGAAAATATGATAATAACGGAACCCTCCGAATGATCCAATCCGGACAACTTTATCCGCATCAACTATCTGGCCCCCAACCATTTCGAAAATAAAATTTATCCTTAACTTGTATAAGTGATTCACTACCAGCCCTGTAGTCTCACTGGCGGGGGAAGCCATCCTGATTCGTCGGGATGGTTTCTTGATTTAATCACAGCACCGGACTCACTGTTGCGGCTCGACCAAACTAAATACTTCCCCCCGAATCACCCTTCAGTTAAATCACCCATTTCCACCCCAGAAAATCGCCCATTCTTTCTCCCTCACTTCCAAACTTAAACCCTCCTTTTTATTTTGTCCCTGTGATCCACCATGCCAAAACCACCCAGCCGTGAGACGCTGTACCGACACCTCGTACGCCAGCGAAAGGCCGATCACACCCTGGCAAAATACAAATTCACCAATCCGGCCTGCACAAACCCCTTCCCAAGACTTCCGCAAAATAACATACAATCCCCTTCATTCCTCGGGGAGAAAAACACCCTTTTTTTCCAGTGTTTTCACCCAAAAAATACTCCATGTCCTCTTCCGGGAAGGGTGGTCTACATGACAATGAATACGGATGTGAGCCGGTGAGATTGTTCATGGGTTCAAAGACCACATGGGTTCCATTAAGGTCAGTTCGCGGTCATCGGTTGGAGGATATCGTTAGCCGGTTGGATAAACCATTCGATGATGTCTGGAAAACCATATTGAATTATTAAGAAATATATATATATTTGAGATAACCAAATTTTTCCATAACCTCTCTAATTCTAATTACTTATGAAAAATTTATTCCTCCTGAACCGCATTTTAATATTGATCTTCTTGTTATTGGGAACCCATGCATTAATGGCAGTTGCATTTAAACTTGAAAATGGAACTTCTGCATCTCTACGGGCTACTGTTTATGATCGTGGTGGTTGGCGAAATTATATTCAAGTAAATCCTGGCCAATGTAAAGATATTGAGACCGATGTGGAAAGAACTGAACATGGTGTTAAAATTGAAATGCTGACTAGTAACGGTTGGCAACAGATTTATTCGCACCACCATGGATCAAGATTTTTCACAAGACTTGTCTATGTCACAGAAGACGCAAATAACTATTTCTTTAAATGGTACGATGAGCATCCCGGCTGCAGAGATTGTGCGAGCACGCCAAACACGTGCTTAAAAGGTCCGTTTGTTACATGGTCGAATGCCATTAAGTTAGGGAAATTTTTAGGTAAGACCGTTTTGATGGCAGAAGGTGCTCAATAAATTAGGTCGCCAAATGGAATTTTTGTGACTGTCATTCTGGAATGTTTTGGAAAGCCCATATTTATTACAACCGGGCCCTTGAAATTGTGCCAAACAACATCATCGCCCACCTCAAGTTTCTGAATACCTCCAAAATACTACTTCTAATTCTACAATGATTTGAATACCTCTTCACGGTCTGCCAGGACAATGATGAATCCTGCAGTAAGTTTTCCAAGAAGGGCGGGCAGCATTCGGCGTTGAAAGGGATTCGAATGTACGTATGGGGAAGGGTGGGGTAGTTGATTTGCGAGAAGACCAGTTTGGGTTCGGTGTCGGTCAGTTCGCGGTATTCCGGTTAAAGACATCCGCGGCGAGGCTGATAAACCATTTAGAAATTTGAAAATTCCAAGGTTAATTGGGGTCGCTGACCTACTTCCGTTTTGCTGTGTACCTACAGGTGGATGTTCAGCTAGTGGGCATCGTTGTGATGGCTTTGGTAGGGATTTGGTAAGCTGCGATTGAGAATTACAAATCATGGCAAAATGATTTTCTGTTTGGGTAGCAATAAAGGTTTGGAGTGGCGCGAACCGATGAGACCTGCGGAACATCAGGCAGATTTCATGGTCATCAAACTGGCGGCGCTACGAAACAATTTTTCAGTCAAAATCAACCAACCAGTTAAATCACCCATTTCCAACCCAGAAAATCACCCATTCTTTCTTCCTCTCTTCCAAACCTAAACTCCCCTTTTTATTTTGTCCCTGTTATCCAAAACAGAAGGACATGCCCAGACGGCTCAGTCGTGAGACACTGTACCGGCGACTCGTACGCCAGCGCAAAGCAGATGAGACTTTAGCGCGTTACAAACTTACCAACCCGGCTTCCACACCCTGCGATGGGAATCACCTCGGCAGTTTTGCCCATTGGGCGGGAGATTTATATGCGGATGTGGTGGTGGTGATCGCCGATTTCAGAAGTCCGGAAAGATTCATCCGCGATCGGTGTAAACCGGTACTCGCCGCAGATCCGTAAGAATTACCCCATGGATGCCGACCCTGCCCCAATGCCTAACTTTCCTAAAACTAATCTCTTACGCTGGTGCTGATGTCGTGCCGGTCGGCGGGGATTTTGAAGTCATAGAGGTGCCTTTTTCCTGGCGCAATCCAATGGATTCGGATATGTGCCGGAGGGGGCGTTTTAAAGATTAGGTTGGGGATGATGAAGATCGCAAGTAATTATTGTTGCCAAAGACACAGGTGTCCAAAAAAACCCAAGCCCCTTCTCGTTAGAAGGGGTTTTGGGGCTATGAAACAGAAAAACTATGAGACATCCGGCAACCTACTTAGAGTGAGACGATGAAAGAGGTGGCTGCCGTTAAGACATCTCAAGTGACTGAAAGGTAAATATTTTCTTTTGGTTTCTAAATCAGGGAATGAGATTATGTGTTTTTCCAAAAGGGGTTGGAGACAGTGTGAGTGGATCGCAGGCGGCTATTGTTCAGGTCGAATGGGTACGGAATAAAACGCGAATGAAAAGGAACGGGTCCTATTGCATGCGATGTAAAATCATTACTTTTTAGTCATTCTGCGCTTTAAGTCTCGCGCGCGATGATGAACCATTAAAATGTCTACCGATGAATTGGTTACTATTTTATATATTATTCTGTAATTGCCTTCTATAATTTCTCTTATCTCCGGTTTATTGATTTCACTAACCTTTTTTGCTGAATATGTGTTTTCAAGATAAGTGTACGGTCAAAGATTTTGTCTACCTGAAGCCTGGCATAACGTTCCGAATCGCGGGAAATGTAGTCATAAATCTCGCGGAGGTCTTTCCGGGCTTCGGTGAGCCATCTTATTTCGACCATTTTTTAATTTCATTTCTCATCTCTTCTTCAGAGACGGATGAACCACCTTTCTCTGACAAAGCAATTCTTTTTTCCAGTTTTTCAATGAAAACCAGTCTGTCAATGAGTTCATCTATAGAAATCTCATCTTCTGGAAATTGATCTATATGTTCTTTGAGTTTGGCTTTTGATATCATGACCGCTTTATATTGAAGAAAAGTCTATTTACGCACCTCCCCCAAAGTTAAGACCTATTCTCCATTTTCCAAACCGATGTTGTGGGGGATGGGATGGGCAAATTCAATCAAATCGATATTTTTACAACGCTACCTGCGCATATGAAAACCAGACTAACCGTATCCCTCAAACAGCGTGACATTGACAGGGCAAAGAGAAGAGCCAAAGCCAAAGGAATTTCTGTCTCAAAAATGATCGAAGAGATTTTTGAAGAATCGGAGCCGGCTGTGTCAATTACGGAAACCCAGGGGGCTGCTCAATGGCTGCTCGCCAGGTTGAAGCAGGCAAAATATACACAAACGAAGTCCGACAGTGATTTAATCCATACACATGTCAAAAGGAAATTTGCCTGAAGTATATCTGAATACGGATGTGGCTTTTGACATCATTTCTAAAAGGAAACCACATTGATAAAACGGTCCAAACAGTGCCATTTATTTCGGTTCAAACAGTGCCAGGTATTTCGTTTCTATTTGTGCCACCAGATATTCCGGCGATACTGACCCCCTGCGATAAAAGACTTGTTTTTTGCGGTAAATGCAATAAATCCCGATCAGGACTTACAGTTTCTCAATGGATATTCCATCTATATTTTGGAAATGCTTGTCATTTGTGAGCAATGTGAGTTTATACTCTTTCGCTAATGCGGCAATCCAAATATCATTCTCCGGAATCGGCTTCCCTTTGATTTGCAACTGGCCTTTTATCTCACCGTAAATTTTGGCGGTCGATTTCGATACATTTAAAATATTCACCAATTCTTCCAGTTGCGCTATTTCCTGTAATCGTTTTGTTGCCTGACCGGATTTATTCGCTCCGAAATAAAGCTCACCAATTACAATGACAGGGATATTTATTTCTCTGATTTGATTTATTCTTGAAATTGTCTGCTTATCACCCCTGAAAAGATCGATGACGACATTTGAATCAAGCAGGTATTCACCATTCATCTTCATCCGTTTTTCTCGAATTGATAACCGCATTTTCGAATATCCTGGCTTCTTC
>JBGTLS010000107.1:0-4551 GCA_041744015.1 Cryomorpha sp.
AAAATTTTTCAGCTTTGGCAAAATCCGACGTCAGGCAATTAGGCCAACTTTCATATAGGTCACGCAATTTTACCGTTAATTATCAATTGACTAAATTCAAATTTAACGTGAACGTTTTATATCTCTTAATGAAATGAGTACCTAATAATTTACATAAATATCCCTGAATTCAGGGATGCGCCGATAAAAAGGATGGGATACCTTGCAGTCCAATCTAAAAACCAATTATAATGAAATCGAAAGATGTATTTTTATTTTTACTATACCTGCTCAGTATCCCACTGATGCAGGCCCAAACGATCTACACGACTTTAGAGAATGCCAACGGATCATTGGAACTGGTGCCCCATTTTGAAAGAGCCCCGCTGAATGTCGTATTCGATTTGCCGCTCAATAGGGCGTTCAAATCAAATTTCTATACCACTTGTCCAAATAGCCTTTGTCAGGAACCGGCATGGGGGGCTACCACTGGAGCAGAATATGTCAATTCAATTACATTGACACCGCTTTTAGACAATGGATTTTGTGTCGACGGAAGAAGAGTTTCTGTGGAATTCCTACCTTTTGAAAACCCAGGCGTCTATCAAATTTCCCTTGTAAGTGCAACAGGTACGAGTGATGGTGTAAATTATACCATTACTGTTACCGATACGCCGACTCCACTCGTCACGCTGGATTACACAGCAGATGTAAATGAAACACTTGTACTTGATAACTATCGCAGGCATGTGCCATTTATTACCAATAATTGTGGAGAGGTTTTGGTTATCAATCCCATCCTGGGCGAAATCGGTTATTTCCAACCAGTAGACTGGCTCACAACAAACCTATTGAATCTGGAAATTTTTATAGGGGACTCTGCGTTGTATACCACCACATTGATGTCGGAAACTTCCGGATCATTTGAAGCCTACCGATATTTTCTATTTCTGGAATATTCAACTCAACCATCCATTCAGAAAATAAACTTTCTGGTAGGAGCAGATTGTAATGGTGTGGTAGACGGAGAAGCCTACACCGATGCATGTGGAAATTGCGTGGGCGGCGACACCGGTGAAACAGACTGCGTGGCTGAGCCGGAAGCCATCGCCTGTTATCCCTTCCTGGGAAATGCAGCCGACGAAATTGGTTCCAACGATGGCGTGGTCAATGGGGCCACACCAACAACCGGCAGATGGGGATTCGCTGACGACGCATATGCATTTAACGGAGTCAACAATACCATTGTGGTTGAATCAGGAACATTTAGCGAATATACCATTTCATCCTGGGTGAAATTTACAGGATCAACGTTGAACAAAGGTATTGCGGTCTTCACAATTAACAATCCAATAGGTTCTGCCAGCCACCAGATCCGAACGGACGCTTCAGGCCGGTTTCTGCATTACACTTTTGATGGATCCGGGAAAAGCGTAACCGGAACAACCATCCTCCAGGAAGAAGTTTGGTATCATGTAGCGATTACAGCTAAAAATGGCGGTGTGGCGCGTTTATATGTCAATGGTGTACAAGAAGGAAATCCGGCCAACGTCGGAACTTTATGGACGGGGGGTCTGAGATTCTTTTTTGGATCGAACTCAGCTGGCCTTGGAATGCCGGCAGCGACACATCTGAATGGTGTGATCGATGATATTAAAATCTTTAACACAGAATTAAATTCCATTCAAATCGGGCAGGAATTTGAAAAACTCGCTCCGTGTGGCAATGAAATCCCGGTGGATTGTAATGGCGTCATTGGAGGATCTGCCTTTTTTGACAATTGCGATGTTTGCGTAGGTGGAAACACGGGACTCACAGAATGTATCGAAGATTGTAACGGCGTTTTTGGCGGAACAGCGGAAACAGATGCCTGTGAGATATGCTACGAAAACGGTCCTTTAAACCCGGAGTGGAACACCACCTGCGCCGATTGCGCCGGAATTCCCAACGGACCCAACCTGCTTGATGAATGCGATGTTTGCCTCGAAGGCGGAGAATCAAATCCTTTATGGAATACGGCTTGCGCAGATTGCGAAGGCACACCCAATGGAAGTGCCTTCCTGGATGATTGCGAAGTTTGCGTCGGTGGAAACACCGGCCTTGAAGCCTGTGTGCAGGATTGCAACGGTGACTTTGGTGGAACAGCCTCCATAGATGAATGCGGCTCCTGCGTAGGTGGAAATACCGGCTTAACAGCCTGTTTGGAAGATTGCGAAGGCGTATTTGGCGGAACAGCCTACCTCGACAATTGTGACATTTGTGTGGGTGGATCGACAGGTGTAGAGCCTTGCGAAGTTGATTGTAACGGAGTGCCAGGCGGAAACGCTGTGGTGGACGATTGCGGTGTTTGTCGCGAGTCGGACGATCCTGATTACAACACAACTTGTCTCGATTGTGCCGGTATTCCAAATGGCAACAGCGAAACCGACCTTTGTGGTGAATGCCTCGAAGGAGGCGCATCCAATCCGGACTGGAATACATTCTGCGCCGATTGTGCCGGAGTTCCCAACGGACCCCACCTGCTGGACGAGTGCGATGTGTGCCTCGAAGGCGGAGAATCAAACCCTTTGTGGAATACAAGCTGCGCAGATTGTGAAGGTACGCCTAATGGGGAGTCAACTCCTGGCACTGCTTGTACAACAGCTGCGGGTGATGCCGGTTTTTGGTCTGACAACTGCGCTTGTATTGCGGAGCAGACTCCTTGTTTCATTGCCATTACCGATTTGATCGATTCCGGAGATGCATGTATCTCCAATCCGGAAATCACACTGGGTCTGGAAGTATCCAATGTTCCGGACAACAGTGTACTGAATATTGAAATTATCTACGAAAGTGAAATTCTTCCTGAATACCTCAGCTTTCCAATTCCAAATGGCGGTGGAAGTTTTAACGTGGATTTCCCCTTGATTGGCTATGGTCTCGCTTTTGAAATTATTGCTTCAATTGAAAATGGCGATTTTGGATGTTCGGCTTCTGTTAGCGATGTATATTCCATCCCCGAATGTACTGCAGATTGCGAAGGTGTATTTGGCGGCAACGCTACGCCAGGAAGTTCCTGTATTAATGAAGAGGGATTATCAGGCATCTGGTCTGAGGAGTGCCTTTGTGAAGTGGAAACAGGCGCATGTCTGGCCGATGCCGGAGCGATTTTCACCAACAGCCCTACTTCGGTATGCGCAAATTCGCTGGATTTGGTAAAAGTGCGGTTTTCTGAAACACCCAACATGGACTACAAGTCTATCGGGTTAATCACAGACAATTCGCCCGATCCGCTCGTTCTGGCATATTTCTTCGCCCAACCGGAGAATGGATTTTCTTTTAATGAATATGCGGGAAATGAGTTTCAGATTTGGGTATTGAATGTGGAATTTCCTGATGTGCTGCTCTCAGAAGCAGCTCAGTTGATCAACAACGGTATCTATCCACCCCTGAGCACCATTGATGGATTGTGTTTCGATCTTTCCAATCCGATTGCTGTGAGCAAAATAGATTGTGAGCTTGCCGGCGAAGTCTGTTATGCCATGAATGTGGATGATTATGTGGAGGGCACTACGCTTTCGGGTGGCAACATTGCAATCGACAGAATTAATCCCTGGAATGCAATTGGCGCACCTGAAGGCACGGACGAACTGGTATTTGTAACACTCGGTTACGGTGGATCTATCACCCTCAGTTTCGGTGGGCTTTTGCCAAATGGGGCAGGGGATGACCTGATGGTGGTGGAGACAACTTACAACAATCCGGGATGTGGAGTTTATCCGGAATATGCTGATGTTTACGTCTCACAAAATGGAGTTGATTTTCATTTTGCCAAAACCGTTTGCAAAAGCGACAATACCGTTGACATCTCCGACGCCGGACAAGGATTTACATTCATCACGCACGTGCAGATTGTAAACAATGATGCGCTGAGCACCACACCGGATGGCTATGATCTGGATGGGGTGATCAGCCTTCATCCTTGTGTAACTTCTGTTGCGGGTCTGGCTCAGGTGGTTTCCCTTCCGGGAAATCAAACAGAAGCCAAACTGTCATCCCAGCCCAATCCGACCAATGGTCCGTCGGTGGTGCGTTTTGAACTCAACACAACCGACCGCGCGTCGTTGGAATTGTTTGACCTGAGCGGTAGAAATATAGCGACCCTGTTCAATCAGGAAGCCCAGGCAGGGCAGGAGTACAGGTTGAATTTTGATGGTACGTATTTGCCCAATGGCATTTACATCTACCGCCTTACCACCGGCAATGAAATAATCATTGAAAAAATGATGATTGCGAAGTAGGTTTTAAGATTGGGCATGAAAAGGGAGCGCATCGTTTGCGCTCCCTTTCTTCACTTGTAGATTTTACCAACCGACCTGGAAAAAGAATTCTATAATAACACCAGACCCCAGGTAAATCTTGACTTAATGCGAAAAAATTTTACTTTTACAGCATTCATAAATCATTTGACGATGAAATATTTCCGTTTATTCCACATTTTTACTACGACATTTTCCGCAATCCTTTATTTGGGAATACCTTCTCACCTGAGCGCCCAGGCCCAAATTACAGACAATGTTAGTTTGGAAATGC
>JBGTLS010000108.1:0-5293 GCA_041744015.1 Cryomorpha sp.
GATTTCGGCTCTGACGGTTGGGGGTTCGAGTCCCTCCCGGGTCACAAAAAGTTCGCTAAGATATTAGCGGACTTTTTTTGTGCCCGTCATTTGCACTTTCTTCTGATGACTTTTCTGCTTTATTAAGAAAAATTCGCTTTCTTTCTAAAAATTATCAAAATGCTGGATCAAACCACTTCTGCTTACGCTCCCATTCCAACCAAAGATTGGGTAATCACAATTCTCATTACCGCCATCCCATTTGTAGGGCTGATCATGCTTTTCGTTTGGGCATTCGGGTCTAACAGCAATCATCCGAGCAAAATCAATTGGGCCAAAGCCATGCTGCTATGGTACCTGATCGGAATCGTACTGATGATCATTTTCTGGGCTGTGGCCGGAGCTGCAATCTTTGCCCTTTCGGGCAACGGTTACTAACCTGGGATTATATCTGGTACTGCATTCATTTTATGCCGTACCCTAAATAAATACCCCGAACCATGCAGGCTTTCAATTTCGAGCTTCGCACGAATTGTTGAAATAGTAATTGCCGATTCTGCGTGATCCATGATTTAAGCGTTAGAAGGGGCTGTTTTCAGTTTTTTATTAGATATCCCCGTGGCTTCAATTCACTCACTTCTTGAATTTTAATGGATTTATTTGATATTCGTCAAAAAATAAACCAACATTTCCTCATCCTGCGAATTATGTACACTCCCAAACAACCCCTTCCCAATGCCACGCTCTCATTGGTCCTTGGTATTTGCTCTGTCGTATTCGGTTGTTTTGCTTTGGGGCTCATTTTTGGAATAATCGGACTGGTGCTGAGTTCTAAAAGTAAAAAGCTTTATGAACAAAATCCGGAATTATACGAAGGATATGGAACTGCCAATGCCGGTTTTGTGCTGTCAATTATTGGCCTGGTGATGGGGGCAATCAGTATGTTGTACTTCATATTCTGGATCCTCTTCCTGGGTGGCTCGTTGTTTACACTCATGCAGACCACACACACTTACTAATCGTCTGAGGTCACGAGCGGATTTTGTCTTGCGTGTTTGTTTTTCACTGAAGCTGCACGAAAAGCGCAGCGTTCGAACCGGTTCGAACCCGCTCGTGTCGAATTCTCGAAAATTGGACATTAAAAAAGCCGTCTCGGTTTATCGAAACGGCTTTTCTTCTGAGGTCACGAGCGGATTCGAACCGCTGTACGAGGTTTTGCAGACCTCTGCCTAGCCACTCGGCCACGCGACCCTGTATCATGGGGGTCGTAAAAGTATAAATTTCGGCGGGTATATGCGAATTTAACTTATAAAATAGCTTTTAAGCCACTATTCCTCTATCCAAATAGCAATATCGGCCACATCTCCATTGATAGGCGGTGAAAGCTTATTGATTTTCACACCAGCCCGCGATATTCTACGGTTTGAGGCCTTCATTCGTTTCAGAATTCTGTGAGCCACATGTTCAATCAGGTTTGAACGCACAGCCATTTCTTCGGCTACGATACTGTTTAAAAGCACATAATCCACCGTATCTTCCAATGCATCAGTCCTGTAAGAATCTGTAAAATCGGCATCTACATACAGGCTAATCAAATAATTCCCGCCTATTTTCGCTTCTTCAGGCAAACACCCATGATAAGCGTATAATCGGATATTATTTACTTCAATGCGCTGCATTTTCGAGCATTTTCATAGAGTTCCCCATTCGTTTCAAACTTTCTTCTTTGCCCAAAAGCTGCATGATGTCAAAAAGTCCCGGTCCCATACCCTCTCCGGTGATAAGCAGGCGTAAATTGGGAAGAACAGCACCCATGCCCAACTGTTTATCATCAAGAAAATTCTTGAAAGTGGCTTCCAGAATCTCTGAAGTAAAGTTCTCAATTTCTGCAAATCTTTCGATCAATGCACGCATGTTAGCAGGCGTTTCCGCTTTCCATTTTTTGCTTACCGTCTGTTCATCCAATTTGGTTGGGCTTTGGAAAAAGTACAGACCATTTTCAATAATTTCCGGAATGAATGATGCGCGCTCTTTCATCAATTTACAGACTTCAGCTAAAAATACTTCTGAATGCTCAAAGCCGTGTTTCAACGCAATTGGTATGATCTCTTCAGCGAGTTCTATATCCGTTTTGCTTCGTAGGTACTGCTGATTAAACCAACGCGTCTTGTCGGGATCGAATTTGGCGCCAGCCTTACTCACACGCTCGAGGCTGAAGGCTTCAACCAATTCTTCCAAACTAAAAATTTCCTGTGGGGTGCCGGGATTCCACCCGAGCAAGGCGAGCATATTGATGAATGCTTCCGCAAAATATCCGCGTTGTTTGTATCCACTTGATTTTTCACCCGTTGTGGGGTCGGTCCAATCCAACGGAAAAACAGGAAATCCAAGTCGGTCTCCATCGCGCTTGCTCAGTTTTCCATTTCCGTCAGGGCGTAACAATAGTGGCAAGTGTGCAAATTCTGGAGCAGTCCATTCGAAAGCCTGATATAACAAAACGTGCAAAGGTGCAGAAGGCAACCATTCTTCGCCACGGATGACATGGGTGATTTCCATCAAATGATCATCGACGATATTTGCTAAATGATATGTGGGCATTCCATCGCTTTTGAACAACACTTTATCATCAAGTTGGTTGGTATTCACAACCACCCAACCACGGATCAGGTCGTGAACACGCACTTCTTCATTCCGGGGCATTTTAAAGCGGATAACATACGGCGTCCCATCTTTCAATAAATTGTCAACCTGATCGCTGCTTAAAGTGAGCGAGTTTCGCATTGTCTCCCGACTTATAGCATTGTATTGCGGTGACGCGACTTTCGCCAACTTAAGCCGATCGCGCATAGCATCGAGTTCTTCTGTGGTATCGAAAGCATAATAGGCGTTTCCGGAAGCCATCAATTGATCGGCATAAGCACGGTACATCTCCTTGCGTTCACTTTGCCGGTAAGGCCCATGAGGACCGCCAAATTGCACGCCCTCTGTCGGTGATATGCCACACCAGGCCAGTGCTTCCACAATGTATTCTTCCGCTCCGGGCACAAAACGACCCTGATCTGTATCCTCTATACGCAGAATAAAATCTCCACCGTGCTTTTTGGCAAAAAGGTAGTTGTATAAGGCGGTTCGTACGCCTCCCATATGTAATGGTCCGGTGGGACTTGGCGCAAATCGCACACGAACGCGTGGTGTTGTCATGATGAGAAAATTTTGGCTGCAAAGATAGGTGAATTGATGAGAAGCCTTAAGGGGTGTATCTTTGTAAACCTATGGCAAATATGCATTCCGGCAAACTCGATTATCAACTGCTCGATTTCGGAAACGGCAATAAACTCGAACGTTTTGGCAGCAAAGTGGTGATCAGGCCTGAGATTCTCGCAGTTGAAAAACCACAAATTCCGGAAAGCGAATGGACGAAGCTGGCATCCGCGAGGTTTATAGAAACAAAACAAATGCGCGGCTTTTGGCGTCCTACCCATACTGAACCGAAAGAATGGGAATGTGCTTTCAATGGACCCGACTACAACCTGAAATTTATTTTGCGCCAGGGACTCAATAAGCATGTGGGAATTTTTCCGGAACAGGAAAAACACTGGAATTTTCTGACAAATACACTGACAAAGGATGACCGCTTTTTGAATCTTTTCGCATATACGGGCGCTTCAAGTATCGTGGCTGCAGCTAAGGGCGCGGACGTCTATCACGTGGATTCAGCCAGGTCGGTGATCAATTGGGCTGCCACCAATGCGCGGGAAAATGATATTTCATCTATCCATTGGGTGTGTGAGGATGCACTGAAATTTACCGAAAGGGAAATTAAACGCCAACATACATATCACGGCATTATTATGGACCCTCCCATATTCGGAAAGGGTTCCGGCGGTGAAAACAGGAAGCTGAATGATATGTTGCACCAACTCGTCTCGAATGCCGGCAGATTGCTTCACCCGGGGGGCTTTCTCATTCTGAACACCTACTCCCCTGCCGTCGAAATCAGGGAAATGCGTGAAATTTGCATAAAAAATGCGCTTGAATACAACGATAGTGGATGGCTCAGCGTTAATACACCTGATGGAAAGGAACTTCGACTTAGCAAATATGTAGTGGCATCTGCGCAGAAGTTTACCGGGCAATAACTACCTTAGCCTATTCCGTAGGTGCTTCGGGCTTTGATATGACAGGAAATATGAAAAATAACTATCCCCTTTTGATCGATAAGCTTGACGGCTTTACGCGCAAATACTACCAGAATCAAATCATTCGCGGCGTTATTTACTTTGTCGCGATTGTTTTGGCGGCCTTTATCTTTTCAGCTGTACTCGAGTATTACGGACAATTTGGTTCGGCTGTAAGAACAGTATTGTTTTTTGGTCTACTTGGCACCTCGCTTTTTCTTTTCATAAAACTTATTCTGGTGCCGGGTTTGAAACTGTTTCGTTTAGGCAAACAAATATCCTATGAACAGGCCGCGCTGATCATTGGTAAACATTTTCCAGACATCTCCGATAAATTACTCAACACACTTCAGCTTCAACAACAGGCCAATATAAATCAGGGTGGAGATGTTTCTCTTCTTCTGGCGAGTATAGATCAACGAATTGAGCGACTTCAACCTATACCATTTACAGCAGCTATTGATTTTGGAGAAAACCGCAAATATTTGCGCTATGTTATTCCACCTGTACTTCTCGCAGCGCTTCTGTTGATCATCGCCCCTGCCATATTGCGCGATGGGGCAAGAAGAATTGTTACCTATGATGTGGCATATATACCCGCGGCTCCATTTCAGTTTGTGATCGAAAATCCCAAACTGGAAGTACCCCTCAACGAAGATTTCCATTTATTGATTCAGGCTGAAGGCGCTTATTATCCTTCGGAAATGAGTATTTCAATGGATGGTAAAGCCCTCCGGTTAAAAAGTCTGGGGGCTGGCAAATTTTCGCACACCTTCCGCAATGTGCGTGAGGAGATTCCTTTTTCGCTAAAAGCTGATGGATTTTCATCCAATCAACATGTTTTAAGTGTATTACCCACTCCTTCTATCGTCAATTTCGATGTATCATTCATTTATCCGGAATATCTCGGAAAGAATAACGAGGCCGTTACCAATACGGGCAATCTGCGTGTACCGGAAGGAACACGAATAGAATGGAAGTTTTCGACCCAAAACACAGAGTCGCTTTTCATGGGTTTTGGTGACTCTGTTCTTGTGATTCAACCAGAAAAAAAATCTCATTTTGCCTATCAGCGCCAGGTGTTCTCTAATGAATTTTATCAGGTCGCCGCATTAAATCAAATTGTAGGCGGCAAA
>JBGTLS010000109.1:0-2513 GCA_041744015.1 Cryomorpha sp.
CATCGGCATCTTTCTTAAAAAGCAACGGCCCGGAAACAACAGCCTCCACCTGGGTTTGAGAATAAGGATCCAGGCCAAAACCTCCACC
This sequence comes from Cryomorpha sp., assembly GCA_041744015.1. Classification (GTDB taxonomy): domain Bacteria; phylum Bacteroidota; class Bacteroidia; order Flavobacteriales_D; family Cryomorphaceae; genus JBBQZU01. Next base: position 89 of record JBGTLS010000109.1, read on the forward strand.
ATCTTCGTTGGCGAATCCCGAGGTAATAACATCGATCCCACCAAAAAACTTGCTGGTGGCTCCCCTGGTTGTAATGGCAATCAAACCACCCGTCACATCCCCATAATTTGCCGGGATACCACCTGTCATTACCTGTACTTCTTCGATCGCAGCTTTAGGTAGATTGGTTGACCCACGCACTTTGATACCATCTATATAGTAGAATGTATTTTCTTCCCGGGCTCCTCTGATCGATACTCCGTCATTGGTTTGTTGCACCCCACCCACAGTGGTGGCAATGGAAGTCGCTGAACGACCTGGCATTTTTACAATGTCATCTCTCGTAACAGTAGCTCCTGTAGATCCCCCATCCCGGTCGATGAGCGGAACGGTATATTCGATTACTTCAAATTCATCCAGTCTTACACCAGATTCGAGTTCAATATTCCAAAAGGTAATTTTTTCGTTGCTGACACGAACGTTATTAATTTGTTGCGAATTGTACCCCACATAAGACACCAACAGGGTATATGTTCCGGGAGGAATTGGCTTAATGGTGTACTCACCATCGAAATCAGTAGAACCCCCGGCCACCTGGCGATCACCCGATTGTAATACGATATTCACAAAAGGAAGGGGTTCACCCGTTTCCTTATCGGTTAGCTTACCCTTTAAGGTACCAGAACCAACCTGGGCAGAGAGTGTGGGGGTAAGGAATAAACAGATGAATCCCAGCAGGTAAAGATTTCGCAACATACGCTTCAGTTTACGTTTTTTTAACTTTTTCGCAACAAGGCGGTAAATATAAAGTAAATTGATTCATTCTACCAAGTCAAAAAAATCAAGCTTTCCAGAAAATTTATCTGACACCTCTGTCAAATGCGAATCAATTTCTTCTTTTATGTATTGAAAGCCAAAAGGCCACCATCCGCGGAAAGTCGATCTTTGTTGAAAATAAAAGTACGTGGATTTTTTTTAGAAATAGCCCTGATCAGGGCAAATGAAATCATCATTCTTAACACGTCCGAAACATTATTGGACTGTTAACGCCTTTTGGGTTTCTTCCTGAAAGTGCGTTCAAAAATATTGTCTTTGTGCTTTTTACGTTGGATGCGCTCCGACTTTCGACGCGTTTTCTTCATTCGTTTCTGGACATCTTTAGTCTGAATTTTCGTGTGCATCTTTATGTTTTCTTTCTGCGCTGATGCAGCTCCTTCATCACGTTTATCCTGCAAATCGAGAAATTCCTTGCGCTGCTTTTTCACGGATTTTTGTTTTTCCTGAGCCTGCGATGCCAATCCAGCGAAAACAAGAAAGGATATGAGAAAAATTTTAATCACTGTATTCCGTTTACTTTTGTCAAGGTCTTTCAATATGTTCTGATCCGATGTCAAAAATAAGTCTTTCAATTATTCTGTCAATGTTTATGCTCTCGGTGGCCTGCAACAGGGATGACGACAATGTCGATCAGGTGCCACGTATCCCCACCGATATTCAAATCAATCTTAATCTCCCCCAATACAATCAGCTCCTGAATCCAGGTGGCTGGGTATACGCCCTCGGTGGTTCTCAGGGTATCATTATCTATCGCATCAGTCAGTCTGATTTTGGTGTTTTCGACCGGCACTGTACTTATCAGGTCATCAATAACTGCAGAGTAAACGTCAACGAGCAGGATAATATTACGGCTGCCGATACAGAATGTTGTGGATCGGTTTTTAATATAGTCGATGGATTGCCCTCCGAAGGCCCGGCCTTGAGACCGCTTCAACGCTTCACTTATCAATTTAACTCCAACACCAATGTCCTGCGGGTGTATAATTAAAAGCCCCCAACATCAGTTGGGGGCTTTTGTATTTTACATTTTAAAGGAAACTTAATACCTGTATGTATCCGGCTTGAAAGGACCTTTTACATCCACTCCGATGTAGTCGGCCTGGTCTTTTGACAAAGTCTCCAGTACCACACCAATTTTCGCAAGGTGAAGCATGGCTACCTTCTCATCGAGGTGTTTGGGAAGCGTGTAAACCTTGTTTTCGTACTCACCGTGGTTATTCCACAATTCCAATTGGGCCAACACCTGGTTGGTAAATGAATTGGACATCACAAATGAAGGGTGCCCGGTGGCGCATCCTAGATTTACGAGACGACCTTCTGCCAGCAGAATGATGTCCTTCCCACCGATGGTATACATATCCACCTGTGGTTTGATCTCGATTTTTGACTGGCCATGGTTTTTGTTCAACCAGGCCACGTCGATTTCATTGTCGAAGTGACCAATATTACAAACGATGGCTTTGTCTTTCATCGCTTCAAAGTGTTTGCCATGGATGATGTCTTTGTTTCCGGTGGCAGTTACCACGATGTCCACCTCTTTTACGGCTTCAATCATAGGCTTTACTTCGTATCCGTCCATGGCAGCCTGAAGTGCACAAATGGGATCGAT
>JBGTLS010000110.1:0-4988 GCA_041744015.1 Cryomorpha sp.
ACTTGAGGTCATTGAAAGAATACTAAACCGAGAGGTACCTGATTATGAAGTTTTAAATAAGGATGAGTCGAGCGGCTTAGACATTGTAGATAAAAAGATTAAAATATTTAACAATAAAGCAAATGCCAATATCAAGTGGAGCATTGACAATAGAAAGGATGGTGTAAATGGAGCCGTGGTAATCATATCCAATATTCCTAATTTTTAATTCATATGATACGAGCAATTTTAGTTGATGATATAGAACTCAATTTAGAGGACTTAACTACGCGTTTATCGAAGTTTTGTAAGGTTATCGAAGTGGTTGCCAGCTACACTTCTATAGAAGAAGCATGCACCGGTATTATATCCCATAAACCCGACGTTCTATTCCTTGATATGGAAATGCCAGGAAGCAAGAAGGCGGGAATTGAAATAGCAAAAGCTGTAAAAGATGTTTGCCCAAATGTGATTTTCATTTCTGCTTATGGTAGTTCAATATCTCAATCATATGAAGTTGAGGCATTATATTATTTGGAGCGCGGGGAATTGGATGAACACCTCACAAAAGCCATTGCTAAAATTCAAAGTAAAATTTCAGAAAGAATAAAAGGAATTGTTTGGATTAAACCAAAAGGTGACAAGCCTGGCCCTCAAACCAAATCAAATAGACATAAAGTCAAATGGAAGAACATCGTCTGCATTGAATTAATCGGTAAGGAACATTTAAAAATATATACAATCCACAAATCATTCGAAACTAAGGCATATATTAAAGATTATCAGAACTTACTTGACAACCAAAGTATTGAAACTCAAAACTTGTTTTGGCATATTAATGACCACATGTTAATTAATCATGAGTTCGTAGCCGAAGATATCTCAGAACCAATTGGGTACGATAGGAGGAAGAAGCACGTCTTAATTCCTAATAGGGAGAAATTAAATAGGTACGCCGATCAAAAGAATAATACAGATTTAATGAACAGATGGATAGTTCATGAAAATCGCGTTCCCTATTTGCCCTATTCAAATATCCCCTACAAGTTTAAAAAAAGCTGATTGCTTTCGAAAGCTCCCTTTTTGTTCACTTTGGGAGCGATTTTGTAGAAATTGGGAATCAATTATTTCTAATCAATCAAGACAGTATTCCTTTGTATCAGACTTAAAACTCAGATACAAGATGAAAACGTCCATTCTCACATCGCTGATTTTAATCGGTCTTAGTTCAGAAATCCTATCCACTGAAAAGACTGATCAAATGTCTTTACAAACAATATCAACAACACCTAAAAATGACCGAAGGGGCGGGGACGGTGGAGGATATTCCGAAAGGTACGGAAACACTATTTATTTCTACTTCAATACCGAAAACCACTTTGGTGATGAAGTTTCTTTTGAATTAGAACTGAATTTGCCTTATGACTATGATTATATGCAGACTCGATTCACGCAATTAAATCACAGTCATGGTAGGTATTCAGAAAATGTAAAGAAGGACCCTTTTAAATTCATGGTTGAAGATGTTGCAGCAAAAATTAAATGGCAAGCCGAAATAAATGACATAAGTCCTGCAGCACTGGCCCTTGCATTTTCACAATCCATTCCTTACCAGGCAAACATGGGATCTTACCAACGCCACCCATCTGAAGTTTTATTGGACAGGTCTGGCGACTGCTCAGATACCAGCGTTTTGCTAGCGGCATTATTATATGCGATGAATATCGGTGCGGTTTTTTTAGAATATCCGGATCACCTGGCGGTTGCTGTATGGTGTAGCACCGAGCAATCGGGTATATATTTCTACAAAGATGGAAGAAGGTATTATTTGTGTGAAACAACATCAACACAAAAGATAGGACAATGTTCTGGTGAATATTGCAATGAACAGGCCCTCGTTATTGACTTGTACTAAAACAATTTTAAACAAATTAAAAAAACATCTTGCACCACTTGTTATGGCAAGGGTTGGATTAAGGACGAATACTGAATGCAGGAAGGCGAAAATGCATTTAAAAGACTAGAGTAGCCGCAATATTAATTCACTGAAAATGATAACAGTAAAAAAAACCATGACAATGTTGGCAGTAGTGTTCATGCTCGGAATTTCATGCGCATCCGCTCAGACAACAAACCTAGGCGAGGGGAGTAAAAATGAAAAACCTTCGACTGAAAGGCCATCGCTTGGAAGCCAGACAAGAGGGTGGGCAGACAACCACGGAATTTCTGCCGGAAAATCAACAACCGGTGGAGGAGGAAAAATCTGTAAGGACGTTATTAGGGATGTGAAGGTTTGCCTTGAAAAAGATGGTTATAAAATTAATTCCGGTTGGTCTGGAACAGTTGGAACTACTTGGAAGTAATCTCCAACTTTATTACACCATTATTCTGCACCGTTTTACTTAAAACGGTGCAGATTTTAAAGAATCAAGAAAACTATATTGCGAAATTTATTTTTAACCAATGCCAAGCATTCCGAAGCGAGCAACCGGAACCGGTTAGATGAGGGTTGCAAAACGTTATGAAAATGATATCAATTTTACTTGTTTCACTGTTTATTCATTTGCCTGGCATAAATGCCAAGCTATATGAACGGCATTTACAAGCAGATTTCAAGATTGTGGGTTATGGTTCATTGGAAATTATTAACAATTCCGGAACATCCATTTTAGAAGAATTGGACCAGCCAAGAAATATGTATCTGTTTATTAGAAAAGTGCATTTGGGAGGAAATGTAGATTGTACCAAATGGCAGTTAAATAGAACTCTATCCCCTGGTCAAAAGGTACGTTACGAAGTTAGAGGTGAAGAACTACTCTTAGTTAAAGTTTGTCTTGAAAATGACGCATGCCGAAACTGGAGGGAATATTATGTGAAAGTAGGAGAAAGCACGAGATACTCATTGAAATAGTACTCTGCCTTTTTTTGAAACATCGTTGAAAAAGATGGTTTTAAACCTAATTCCAGTTGGTCTGGAACAGTTGGAACTACTTGGAAGTAATCTCCAACTTTAATTCACCATTATTCTGCACCGTTTTAAATAAAACGGTGCAGAATTTAACCTAAGTAAATGAACACTAAAACAATTACTACAATGAAAAAATATATTCACATGTCCGTCCTTTTTACTTTTATTAATTTAAATAGCTCAGCACAGTCAATCTTTGCATTCTGCAAATTTCCAAATTCAACTACTACTTCGGTTTCCAGTAAGGATTTGGGAACTTTAAGAATTAAGTGGGCCGGTGTAATTGACAACGGTGAAGGAGATAACTGTCCACATGGCCCAACAGGCAGTTTGCATATTTTAATTTATCCTGTTTCATACGGTTGCCCTGGGGACCAAAAATCCTATAGCGGCTTTACAAGGAATCATTGTTAAGGGGCCCTGAATCACGGGACTTTTGTCCAGACTTTGACATTTTTCCTGAACCAGATAGAGAGTGGCTTGACGGTGATGCAATGCTCATGAATTTAGGGGTTTATGAGTGGAAAAAAGGAGATGAGGAAGTAATACTTTTTATTTACGAATCCGACCCAGGCGGAATTGGACGTTCTCATGATATGATTGCCTGTTTTCGTGTTTCTCGTTTGTCGACCATAAATAATTTAAGTGTCATTTCCGACGACTATAGACGAGCAAAAGATGATGCGATAAACAACTGTAGAAAGCGAGGAATCACTAGGCATAAAAACATTTGGTCGGACGGCCTAAATACAGGTATTCCTAAAATGTTTTTACAGATTATAACTGAATAAAACGAAGGAGCATCTATCCTTGGATTTCATTAAATCTCTATTGTGTGCTTCTATGTGCCTATTCTTTGAAAAAATGGATCTCACAGCAAGCTTATAACTCCGCAAAGCAGTCGTGTTGCAGTTTGCATTCAATCTGTTCTGTGAAGTTAATGGATTTAATTATTACCACATAAGTGGCGCTTCTGGCCTTTACATTATTTGGGTTTAACCATTAAGAGGTGGTACTGCGCAAAGCATGTGGTTTTAACGAAACCCATTTTTCACATCCCCACTACCCCCTCTAACCTCAATTTCCATCTTTCCCACTCTGGCATGAGTTCTCCGAGCAAACTGTAAAACGCTTTATTGTGATGAGGGATCACCAGGTGGCAGAGTTCATGGATTATCACATATTGCATACAACGCTTGGGTGCCTTAATGACCTCTGGATTAATAATGACTTTGCCGTCAGTGATGGACTCCGATCCTGGGGGAAGGCAACTTCCCCAGCGGTACTTCATGCGCCGCACATCAAGTGTTGGGCTGCCTATGTTGAAACGCTTGAACAAGGGCAGGCACTCCTCAAACACTTCCCTGAACTTTGGCATGCTGTGACTGTAGTACCATGAAGCGAGCAATGCCTTTACAACTTCCGGATCCGTGTTAGGACTGCTCACTTGTAATTCTCCGCCTCTGAGTTTGACATCTTTCCTGGTTTGTTTCCGCACCACCAACATATATTTGCGGCCGAGGTAGTAATGGGCCTCGCCACCTATATATTGTCTTTCGGGCAGGCGGGGCAGGAACTGGTCAAAATACTGTTGCTGTCTCAATACCCAGCGTGCACGCTTAAGAAGATGGCGTTCCACTTCTGTTTTCTCCGTGTCCAGCGGGGCGATAACCCATATTGACTTGTCTGGGTGTACTTCGATGGCCATGGACTTGCGGTCGCTATATTCCAGATCGTAATGCAAGGTAGTTGTACCGTAGCTAATCTCCTCCATCAGTAATTGTTTTTAGCTACTTTGAGACTCTTCAATAAAATCTCATCGATCTCATCAAAACTCAAATCGATACCAAGGGAATGCCGGTGCCCAAGCAGGTAATCTTCAATAGCATTCTCCATGCGGCGTTGTACGTCAAGGTTGCGTTTCCAGTCACGGATCACAAGGCCATCAACAAGTGCTGCAATGTCTGTTGCCGCTTGGGCCAATGTCCCAGCAACGCGAACTGTAGCTTCTTTACCCTGAGCATTGCTAAGGGCTTCGTTG
>JBGTLS010000111.1:0-7281 GCA_041744015.1 Cryomorpha sp.
TTGATTAAAACTGACAGCGTAAAAACTCAAATTTGAAAAAAATCATGTTTTTTTTCTGAGATTTAATGACTCTATGGACAGACTCTAATTAGAGTCTGTCAATAGAGTCGAGTGGCTGAGCCAGAAAGTTCAATATCAAGGCGCACGCACTTTTAAAACCAAGGAGTTGACTATAGTCAATGACTGTTTACAAAAGAAGTGCAACGCAGATATTGGACTTTATGGACAGACACTAATTAGGATTCGTTTTCGTTTCGATCTGCGCTTCCGCGAAAGGAATTCCGAAGCGGAACATAATACAAAAGGCAATAGAACTTGAGAATTTCATGGACCTGAATTTATTTCAATAAATACAACTTTTTTCAATTGGAGCATTTCACTTAAATGGCAAATTCCTAATTGTAAAAAATTCAACATGAACCAAATATGAAATAAATGTTTAGAATTTTTGACATTCCATCTGAGAAAAGTCCAGAGAGAACCCTTGATCACCTTCCAGAGACCATTCATCCCCAAAACCAATCCATTCATCAAATTTCAGAGACAAGACATCGGTCAAATATGAGACCTTTGCACCCGTTCAACCAAAGGTATGATCGGACCCCAATCAGATGACCATACCCTGACCAACATCTTCATAAGCTGATAAACCGTTAAATTACTATGCGTCATTTTCTAATTTTACTCATGATTATTACAGGCAGCGCTCTTATTGCGCAGCCAAAAGTTACCCTGAGCGGATATCTCCGCGATGCCAGTAGTGGCGAGGAACTTATTGGTGCCACCATCTATGTGGATGAAATAAAATCGGGAACTGTGACAAACGTTTACGGATTTTATTCGATTTCTCTGCCGGCGGGTACCTACAATATCACTTTCAACTATCTTGGATTTCAGGCTGAATCAAAAACCTTTGAGCTTACGCGCGATCAAACTTTCAGTCTGGAAATGGCCCCGGACAACAAACTCCTGCAAACGGTGGAAATTTCTGCCGAAAAAGCCAACCGGAATGTATCGAGTATCGAAACGGGTGTGCAACGAATGGATGTCAAAAAAGTGAAAGACATCCCGCAATTTATGGGCGAGGTGGACATCATCAGAAGTATTCAGCTACTTCCTGGTGTGTCGACAGTCGGAGAAGGAGCCACCGGATTCAATGTGCGGGGTGGTAATATTGATCAAAACCTCATCCTGCTTGACGAAGCCACTGTTTATAATTCCTCTCATCTTTTCGGCTTCTTTTCGGTATTCAATGCGGACGCGGTAAAAGACCTTACCCTTTACAAAGGCGGAATTCCCGCGCGATACGGAGGCCGGCTTTCGAGTGTACTCGATGTACGTCAGCGAGAGGGCAACAGCAAGGATTTTGGGGGAAGCGCAGGCATTGGTCTTGTATCCAGCCGACTCATGCTCGAAGGGCCGATCGTAAAGGACAAAGCTTCTTTTATGATCGCCGGCAGAAGATCATATGGAGATATTTTCCTGCCCCTTTTTGGCGAAGACCTGGCCGACAACAGACTTTATTTTTACGACCTCAACGCCAAGGTCAATTACATTCTAAACGACAAAAACCGCCTGTTTTTATCCGGCTACAGCGGGGCCGACCGGTTTCGGTTTGGTGATGCTTTTGCAAGTTACTGGGGCAATAATACCGCCTCCCTGCGCTGGAATCACCTATTCAATCAACGCATGTTTTCCAATTTCTCAGCTATTTTCAGCGACTACACCTATGAACTCGGAGTACCCACAGGGGCACAGGCTTTTGACTGGCGCGCGGGTATCCGCAATTACAATGTGAAAGCCGATTTTTCTTATTTCCCAAACGTGAAGAACACGGTTGACTTTGGCGTAAACGCGCTGTATTACCGCTTCAGTCCTGGACGGGCAGAAGGGCTGGGCGATGAATCATTCTTCAACATCATCGAGGTACAGCGCGAAAAAGCGGTGGAACTGGCCGCCTATATCAGCAATAAACAGGAAATTACAGATCAGCTTTCCGTGCAATACGGGGTGCGATACAGCCGGTTTTTAAACCTTGGCAGCCGAACCATTTTCCTTTATGAAGATGGAATTCCAACCTCCGATGATGCCATCATCGACACGCGTGAATATGCATCGGGAGAAGTGGTTGCGGATTTTGGTGGATTTGAACCCCGACTTGCCATCAATTATACTTTCAACCCACAATCTTCCGTAAAAGCGAGTTACAACCGCACGCGACAGTACATTCATCTCGTATCGAATACGGCTGCAGCCACACCGGTGGATATCTGGACTCCTGCCGGCAAATACATTGATCCGGCCATTGCCGATCAGGTTTCTTTCGGGTATTTCCGCAATTTTAAGGAAAATATGTATGAGGCTTCTGTAGAAGTTTATTACAAAGACTACCAAAATTTGCTCGATTACAAAGACGGGGCAGAGCTTCTGCTCAACAATTCTCTTGAAACGGAATTATATCAGGGCGTTGGCCGGGCTTACGGGCTCGAATTTCAGGTTCAAAAGGTGAAAGGCCGTCTAACAGGTTGGGTGAGCTACACCCTGAGCCGAAGCGAAGTGCTGGTAGACAGTATCAATCAGGGAAATTATTACGCTTCCAATTATGATAAAACCCACGACATTTCAGTGGTGGGTGCATATCAATTCAACGAGGCCTGGAAGTTTGGGGGCACTTTTGCCTGGATGACAGGACGACCTATCACGTATCCCGATTCGCGCTTTGAATTTGAAGGCATCGTGGTTCCCAATTACAGCAACCGCAACGGGGCCCGCACGCCAGATTACCACCGGCTCGATCTCTCCGCTACCTGGACACCTCAAAAGAAAAAGGAAAAAGTCCTGTTTATCATCAACCGACCGGAAAGTTGGGAGAGTTCGTGGACTTTCTCGCTCTACAACGTGTACGCGAGAAGAAATCCCTACAGCATATTTTTTCGCCAGGACGCAGATGCGCCGCAGGTCACCGAGGCCTACCAACTCAGCATTTTTGGATCTGTAATTCCTGGCATCACTTACAACCTTACTTTTTAAACAATGACAAAGACAAGCTTAATTCAGATAATTGGTTTCGTTTTCCTTGGGCTGTTTTTTATGGCCTGCGAAGACAAAGTCGAACTCGATTTGCCGGAAGGCGAAACAAGACTCGTGGTGGAAGGATTTATCACTGACGAAGACAGGCAACATGTTGTAAACCTAACCTATACCTCTGCCTATTTTTCAAACGCAGCACCTCCACGCGCCACGGGTGCCACCGTGTTTTTGCGGGATGATAATGGTGGAGAAACATTGATGGAAGAAATTGCCCCTGGGGTTTACACCTATCCCACTGGTGGAGAAGTGGGTCGAACCTACCACCTCGAAATCAGCCTTCCCAACGGGGAGCGATACCTTTCAAATCCGGAAATCCTGAATGAGGTGCCGCCGATACTTGACATCAGGTCTCCGGTATCTTCGCGGACTCCCAGTGCATTATTTGACGAAGAACCGGATCAGATTTATGAAGTTGTGATCGACACCTATGAGCCCCCGGGAGTTGGCGATTACTACCGATGGAGATCGGTGGTCAATGGAATTCCTCAAAATGATCCTATCGACATATTCGTAGCCAGCGACGAATTTGTGGATGGAAATCCCATTTTGAACTTCAATGTTACCAACACCTTGTATTTCGAAGGGGATACTGTGACCATTATTCAGGAAAGTATTTCGCGGGCTTTGTATGAGTTTCTCCTCCTTGTACAGGCTCAAACTGCCTTTGTTGGAGGTCCCTTCGATACCCCTGCGGCGCCTATTCTGGGCAATGTGAAAAATCAGAACAGTCCGGATCGCCGTGCCCTTGGTTTTTTTGGAGCCGTTGGTCGCGATCAGGCGACAATTATCGTTGGTCCCTGATTCAGGTCAGGAGATATCCGATCAGGAAACTTAGGGGTAAGATTATCAGCGGTCCCACTACGGCAAAATATCCCCCACTGATGCGAAAATATTTTTGACTCATCAGGTTGGTACTGTAAGCGATGGCATTGGGCGGGGTGGATACCGGCAGAAATAAAGCGCATGAGGCAATGAGCGCTACGCAAAGCGGTACTGATACCTGATAGATACCTGGGAGACCAAGAGATATGGGGACCAGAATTGCCACGGCTGCTGTATTGGACATCACGTTGCTCATCGCAAGGGTGAGATATGCAAACAAGGCAGCAAGCACCCAGAGCGATAAATTCAAACTTTCGAGACCTTCAATAAATGTGGATGCCAATCCGACATCCACAATGGCCCGGCCTAATGCTAGACCACCTGCTACGAGCATCAACGTATCCCAGGGTAAAGCGCGGACTTCGTCAGCAGAAATAATTCGCGAAAGTGTAAGCAAAACGATAGGTACAGCAGATGTAGCCGCAAGGGGTATGCCGTGCAACCCTTCCGTACTCCAAAGTAATACAGTGAATACCAAAGTAAAGATCACCATGGCTTTCCGGCGGCGCTGGACAGGTTTACTAACGGTCTCCTTCAGAAAGGATAAATCAACTTTTCCGGAATCTCGTTCCATCCTCCGGCACAGAAATTTCCAAAAACTCCACACCAGAAAAATGCTGAGCGGGATACCAAAAATCATCCAGGTGAGAAAAGTGATCTTGACTCCCACGCTGGCAAGCGCGCCCACAGCAATGGCATTGGGCGTACTTCCGATAATGGTCCCCAGACCGCCCACAGAAGCAGCAGCGGGAATGCCAACCAGAAGCGATTTGGAAAGAGAATTTTCTTTGCCAAGTTTCGTAACAAGGGGTAAGATGCTCGTGATCATCATCGCCGTCGTGGCTGTGTTGGACATCACCATGCTGGCAAGGGCAGTCATCATCATCAACCCGAAAAGGAGCCATTTTGGTTCACTACCAAATCGCCTGACGGCAAAGATGAATAGACCCCTGTCAAGCTGTACGGATTTCATACCTTCTGCGAGAAAAAATCCCCCGAGCAAAAGCCAGATCACATCGCTTGTCCAGGTACTTAAATACCTGTCGGGATTGATGGGCACCTCCAAAAAATAATCGGAACCCAGCGTAACCACGAGAAAGGCAATGATAAATATCCCCACCGCAAAAGGAGGAATGGCTTCCGTAAGCCAGAGCCCAATCGAGAAAATAAGCAGGAACAAAACATACTCCATCGCCGGGGTAGCGTGAGGTATGTCGATAACATAGCTCAAAACCAATGCGAGCAGGAAATTGCCTACAAAAGTGGATGTGCTGAAAAGATAATGAAACGCTTTGGTTTGGTAATGACGGAACGCCGCGCGCCTGGAATCCGAATCTGCCATGGGTCAAAAGTAATTTTCTTTGAGACTGGTTCAACGAATATTGCGACAGATTTTATTGATCAGAATCATCCTCACCCATCAGGGCGTATTGCACCAGATTAGCACCCATTCGAAGTGCGAGTTGACGCAATTCTTCCGGATCGCGGTGTACGGATGCATCTTCCCAACCATCTCCGAGATCGGCTTCGTAAGAGTAAAACAAAATCATTCTTCCCTCGTGAAATATCCCAAATCCCTGAGCAGGCAATTCATCGTGCTCGTGTACTTTGGGCAGGCCTTTCGGGAAATCAAATTTCTGGTGATAAACCGGGTGATCGAACGGTACTTCAACGAGCTCCTTATCGGGAAAAAGCTGTGCAATCTGCGGCCTGATAAAGGGGTCCATACCGTAATTGTCGTCGATATGCAGAAACCCACCTCCGAGCAGATACGACCTCAGGTTTTCCTGATCCCGGACGTTGAAGACCACATTCCCATGGCCAGTCATATGAATAAAAGGATAATTAAAAATCGCGGGACTTCCCACATCCACAAATTCCGGCTCACCAAGTGCGATGCCCAATTGGCTCCTACAAAACTCTGTGAGGTTCGGTAAGGCTGTTGGATTGGCGTACCAGTCACCCCCACCACGATATTGAAGCACCGCCAGAGAAAAAGAGCCCTGAGCCAGCGCCATTAAAGGGAAAAGAAAACAAGTGATCAGGAAAATTCTCATCGAACCGGGATTTCCACAAAGATAAAGATTCGAATCAGACAATTGGCACTCTGACAGTGGTCGCAGACCCCGTCAGCAGTGCTCGAAGAGTGCTGAGTGCTCGAAGTACAACAACAGCTCTCGCAGACCCTGTCAGCAGTGCTCGAAGTACAACAACAGTGGTCGCAGACCCTGTCCGCAGTGCCCGAAGTACAACAACAGCGGTCGCAGACCCTGTCCGCACTCTAACAGCGGTCGCAGACCCTGTTGCAGTGCTAGTAAGGGACGGGTATAAAATGTAAAAAATCCTTATTTTTATTTTTCAAGAATCACTTGATATCTGAAACATCATGGAAAATTACAAAGAGAAATTATATCCGGATGGCATCTATCACATTTATAACCGATCAATTCGATATGAGAAAATGTTTGCGGATGAAGATGACTACAAAATATTCCTTAATAAACTTAATCTCTTAAATGAGCAGTACCTTGATTTATTCTCTTTTTGTCTAATGCCCAATCACTTTCACTTATTAACGAGAATTAAATCTGATTCAGAGATAATCCCCTATTTTCTAAAAACTCCAGCCGGATCAAAATTCAGTTTAGAATCATTTTCAATTTTGCCAGAAATTGAAAAAATGAACTATCTCGCTCTCTTTCTCAGTAAACAATTTTCGCATTTATTCAATAGCTATACCCAACGGTTCAATAAAAAATATAAAAAGTATGGTGTGTTGTTTCAAAAAACATTTAATCGGAAAAAAGTCAAATCATCTGATCAACTTCGGCGCACCATCATTTATATTCATCTCAATCCTTTCCGGGCAAAATTAGCCTCTAATCTCACGGGCTGGCCCTATAATTCTTACAGTGATTTTCTACATTCCAAATATTCACCGATCAAAAGAGAAGAAGTTATTGGTTGGTTCGATGATTTGAAAAATTTTGTTTTTTGTCATGAGGAGGTAATGAAAAAAGATTTATGATTGATCATCCAGTTGCCGCTGAAAGGGTCGAAAAGATCACTTCAAGGGCAACTGCGGATATTCGACAGTGGGCGGATACTCTGAAAGTGGTCGAAGACCCTGTCAGTAGTACAAGTATAGCAATAGTAATAGCACCTATTAACTGTACTCGAGTTGCCGCTGGAAGGGTCGACTTCCAGGGCAACTGCTGATATTCGACAGCATGCGGATACTCTGAAAGTGGTCGAAGACCCTGTCAGTAGTACAAGTATAGCAATAGTAATAGCACCTATTAACTGTAC
>JBGTLS010000112.1:0-2891 GCA_041744015.1 Cryomorpha sp.
CAGTTCCGGCAGTTTGCGGTAGCCTACGTAAGACCTTTTATAATCGCCGATTCCGAAAGCCGGCGATCCTTGAATGATTGTATTTTCTACAGTAATACTCGCGCCGACACCAGATTGTGCGGCTATTTTCGTTCCATCGGCTATGTGCAGATGGCCGATGATGCCCACCTGTCCGCCTATCATGCAGTTTTTTCCGATTTTGGTGGAGCCTGCGATCCCGGTTTGGGAAGCGATTACCGTATTTTCTCCGATTTCCACATTGTGAGCGATTTGAATGAGGTTGTCGATTTTAGCTCCTTTTCGGATGATGGTGCTTCCGAGGGTGGCCCGGTCAATGGTGCTATTGGCGCCGACTTCCACGTAGTCTTCCAGAATCACATTTCCGATCTGCGCCACTTTCTGATAGTTGTTCTCGCTGTTTGGAGAAAAGCCAAAACCATCGCCACCGATAATAACGCCGGCGTTGATGATACAATTGGATCCGATCACACAATTGGAGAGAATCCGGGCCCCTGGATGAAGGATGGTATTGCTTCCAATTACCACGTTCTCACCAATGTATGCCTGGGGATAGATGCGGGCTTTGCTGCCAATTTTTGCACCTTTTTCGATTACAGCGTTGGCGCCGATATACACATCGTCAGCAAGCTTTGCTTCGGGATGAACCACGGCACCGGTATGCACACCCGTTTTGTCGTGTTTCAATTCATTGTATAGTTCGAGCAGTTTTGAAAAGCTGGTATAGGGATTTTCGACAGTGATGAGGGTGCAGCCTTTCGGCAAATCTTTTTCGGGAACAAAGTCACGGCCTACGATCACGATACTGGCTTCCGTGGTGTAGATGTACGATTCGTAAGCGGGATTTGCTAAAAATGAGAGGGTTTCAAACTTGCCTTCTTCAATTTTGCTCAAACCAGTTACTTCTGCAGAACTATCTCCAATGATTTCTCCTTCAAGAAGTTGTGCTATTTGTAGGGCCGAAAATTTCATCGATCAAATATAGAAATTAAAAACGCCCTTCATTGGTGGGCCAGCCAATCTTGTTCACTTCCTTCGGTAGATAAATAACTTGTTTTTTTACAGTCTGCGTTTGGGCCAACAAAGATTGATTATCAGATGCTTCTGCAAGATCGATCAGTTTCCCACCTTTTCGGAGGATATCAATGCGATCAAATTTTGGGTCATATGCGTTGTTCTCGATTTCGTCGATGCTGAAATAATAACCGACTTCATCGTCCCTGAGATTATACATTTCCTTTGTGGTTTCGCGCATATCGCGAATGGTATTCTCATCAATCGACTTGTTGCTGAGCACCACGCGCATCAGCTTCCGGTTTACAAGCCGGAAGCTCAGGTCGCTCAGGATTTTGTCCTCGTGGTTTTGCCACACTTTGATGGCGCCCATGATGTCGAAATCATCCAATAATACAAAAGTGTCGAGCACTTCGGGATTGCTGATAAAGTCCTCCTGGCTGAAATTGTTTTTGAGAAAATACTGCAGGGCGGGTGAACCAAAAACTTCATGTCCCTGATTCACACAAAATTTTGCCCTTCGCAAGATGCTTATCAGGAGTTTTTCGGCTGCAACAACTGTTTTGTGCAGATAGACCTGCCAGTACATCAGGCGCCGCGCAACGATAAATTTCTCGACAGAGTAAATTCCTTTTTCTTCTACCACCAGCTTGTTGTCATATACATTCAGCATTTTGATGATACGTTGATTGCTGACCACGCCTTCAGAAACGCCAGTGTAAAAACTGTCTCTTGAAAGATAATCCAGTCGGTCCATGTCGAGCTGACTGCTCACCAGCTGATGGAGAAAGTGTTTGGAATTCCGGTTGTTGAAAATGTCGATTCCCGTCGTAAGCTGCCCGTCAAATTCGCGGTTAAGCCTTTCCATGAGCAATCCGGAAATCACTTCGTGGTTTACATTTTCTACGAGCGAGTATTCCAGGCTGTGTGAAAATGGTCCGTGCCCAATATCGTGAAGTAAAATGGCGACGAGCGCTCCTTGCGCTTCCTCGGCGGTGATTTCCACGTCCTTTTCGCGCAAAGCGGAAATAGCAAGGCTCATCAGATGCATGGCTCCAAGGGCATGGTGAAAACGGGTATGGAGGGCTCCGGGGTACACCAGATGCGACATGCCCACCTGTTTGATTCGCCTCAGCCTTTGAAAATAAGGGTGCTCAACCAGATCGTAAATAAGCTCCGAGGGCATGGTGATAAATCCATAAACAGGGTCGTTGAGGATTTTTCGTTTGTTCAATGTGATTCTGGTTTGGTCCAAAGTTCTAACATTCATTGTGCTTTCACACACTAAACGGGTGCTAATTTTGTTTAACTATGCAAAGGAAACCTTTTTAGGCGCATCCTCTGTGCGCCGTTAAAACTTGTAAAATATATGTCTTCAAAAATACTTTGGGCTGACGATGAAATCGATTTGTTAAAACCCCACGTCATGTTTCTTCAGGATAAAGGGTATCTCGTAACCACCGTAAACAACGGTAGTGATGCCGCCGATCTGGTTGAAACAGAAAACTTTGATATCATCTTTCTGGATGAAAATATGCCGGGCTTATCCGGATTGGAGACCCTGGCAAAAATCAAAGCGATGAAACCCATGATACCAGTCGTGATGATCACCAAGAGCGAGGAAGAGGCCATCATGGAAGAGGCTATCGGCTCGAAAATCTCCGATTATCTGATCAAACCGGTGAATCCCAATCAGATTCTCCTTTCGGTAAAAAAGAACCTCGACAACAAAAAACTCATCAACGAGCGCACCACGACCAACTATCAACAAGCTTTTCGCAATATCGGCATGTCTCTCAGCGACCGCCTCGATGTGGAAGAATGGAAAGAGGTGTACCGAAAACTGGTATACTGGGAAC
>JBGTLS010000113.1:0-1901 GCA_041744015.1 Cryomorpha sp.
ATAATCGAGATAAGCGAAAGCAGCAGCTCCCAGCCCTATAACAATGGCAATAATCACTTGAACATTTCGATTGATCAGTCCTTTGGTATAAAGGCCACCAAGCACACCAACTACGAAAATGGCAAATCCTCCCAGTTTAAAAAGGTAGTTCTGACCAGGTGAAAGTATCAGCAGAGCGAGTCCCAAAAGGACCAGTAATCCTGACATAAAATACTTGCCTATCGTACTTCTTATTTCTTGCATGCGTTATTGGTTTTTCGAATGGCAACAAATCTACAATTTTTTTCAAATGGATTTTCTGTAGATTGCCTTATTTAAGGAAAGGTTAAAACCACGTAATTTGCGGTATATGCCGCAGTCTCCATCATCGCAATTTAAACCAAACGAAGTGCAACAACTCTTATTGCGGCACTTCGGTTTTCAACCCACCCCATCACAGGAATACCTCATCAGCGCCCTGGCCCGGTTTGTAATAAGTGATAAGCCGAATTGTTTGCTGATTGTAAAGGGATATGCGGGTACTGGTAAAACAACAATGGTAAACAGCCTTGTAAAAACCCTCGGTGATATAGGCTTGCGTCACGTCTTGCTGGCGCCTACCGGCCGCGCTGCAAAAGTACTGGGCAATTACAGCGGCGAACGCGCACTCACGATTCACAAAAAGATCTATTTCCAACAGAAAACCCGGGATGGACGACTTTTCTTCGCTCCGGGTCAAAATTTGCATCGCAATACCGTTTTTGTGGTGGACGAAGCTTCAATGATCGGCTGGGAAACGTATACCGGGCCAATGAGCGGGAATCTGCTTCAGGACTTGTTTGATTACGTTTTTAATGGACAGAATTGCCGCCTGCTCCTGATCGGAGATGGTGCCCAGCTTCCACCTGTGGGCAGTCCGCTCAGTCCGGCGCTTGACCTGGCTTTTATCAAATCAAATTTTACAGTCACTGCCGCGACCTGCGAGCTCACAGATGTAACCCGACAAAGGGACGATTCAGGAATTCTGGCTCTGGCCACGGATGTGCGCAACGCCCTTGGAAGAAAAAACGAAGATATCCTGCCTTTTGAATTGCCATTGCAACCTGACGTGGAAATGATCAGTGGAATGGATCTGCAGGATCATCTTGAATCGGCTTTTGGCAGTCAGGGAGCGGAAGGGACTATGCTGATTACGCGTTCTAACAAACGCGCCAATATGTTCAACAAGGAAGTGCGTGCAAGAATTTATTTCCGGGAAGAACAAATCAATGCCGGTGATATGGTAATGGCTGTGAAAAACAATTATCACTGGCTTGGACCTGAAAGCCGGGCTGGATTTATAGCCAATGGAGATGTAATGGAAATTACACGCCTCGGTAAATCAGAAGAAAAATACGGATTTCATTTCGTGCATGCATCGGCGCGGATGATCGATTATCCCGACGAACCGGATGTGGAACTGGTGCTTTGGGTGGATGCGCTTGACGTGGATGGACCGTCCGTATCAAGCAGCGATCAGAATAAATTGTACACATCAGTGCTCGATGATTACAACCATATTGCTACAAAAAAAGAGCGTAAGGAAGCAATGAATAAGGATCCATATTACAATGCCCTGCAAATCAAGTTTGCATACGCTGTAACATGTCATAAGGCACAGGGTGGTCAATGGCCAGTGGTATTTGTGGATCAGGGATATCTTACAGACGAGATGATGGATACGGAATATTACCGCTGGCTTTATACGGCTATCACCCGGGCCACGGAAAAACTCTTCTTGCTCAACTTCAGTGAGACGCTCATCCATGGACCGGGTGATTCCTGATTTAACTAGTCCACCCGTTGAGCCGGGCGCTTGAAGATATAACGTGTGATGAAGATCCCCTGACCATCATCTGACCCGGCATTGCTTTCCACGCCGC
>JBGTLS010000114.1:0-20365 GCA_041744015.1 Cryomorpha sp.
TAATAGTCATTTCAAAGCTATTGAATGGTTTGCCAAAAGTATAAAAATCATCTCCTTTATGGAATATTCCGTGCAAGTCTGTTCTATAGGAGATAACCGTACCAGTCTGACGGTAAAAATACCGTGGAGATGTATACTAAAAACCGAAATTTCCATTTCCTTCGAGATTTAACATTTAGGTGATATTGTCTGGGATTTTAGAATTGATAAAATCCCGGTTTCCTTCGTGGAAATGACTTTCAGGAGTCATTAGACATTCTAACTTTGTAAAAACTGCATTTTATGATTTTGCTTGCGGGAGATGTACAGATACCATTTCTAAATCAGATCATTGTCGTACTTGGTTTATCTGTTCTTGTCATATATATTTTTCAACGGATCAAATTACCACCGATTTTGGGCTTTTTGGCCACGGGTATCGTGTTTGGTCCTCACGCCCTGGGGTTGGCGCAGGCTGGTGAAGAAATAGAGATACTCAGCGAAATCGGGGTCATTCTCCTGCTGTTTATCATCGGTCTTGAGTTTAGTATCAAGCAATTGGTCTCCATTAAAAAGATCGTGCTCATCGGCGGTTTTTTTCAGGTTGGACTCACCATTTTTGCCACAGGTTCATTGGTTTATCTGTTGGGATTCGAATTGAATATGGCCGTGTTCGTCGGTTTCCTGTTTGCCATGAGCAGTACCGCGATCGTGCTCAAAATGGTGCAGGAAAAAGGACTTATGCGCAGTCCACAGGGCCGGATCGCATTGGGAATCCTCATTTTTCAGGATGTCATTGTTGTTCCAATGATGTTGATCACTCCGATATTATCCGGTCAGGACGGTGACGTGGTGACTTCATTGTTGGTAATGGTAGCGAAATTCATTTTCGTGATCGGGCTCGTTTATATTTCAGCCCGCTATCTGGTTCCCCGACTTTTGCACGAAATTGCCAGAACCCGCAGTAGGGAACTCTTTCTGATCACCATCATCGTGATTTGTTTTGCTGTGGCCTATGTTACGTCGATGTTGGGCCTTTCACTTGCCCTAGGTGCTTTTATGGCGGGTCTCTGCATCAGTGAGTCGGAATACAGCCATCAGGCCACCGGCTTGATTATACCCTTCCGGGAAATATTTACAAGTTTCTTTTTCGTGTCTATCGGAATGTTATTGGATTTGACATTTCTCAAAGACCATATCCTCATCATTTTGGCTTGTACAGTGGGCGCATTCCTTCTGAAGTTTGTCGTATTGGTTGTCACTACGCTTATCCTGAAGTATCCGTTGAAAACAGGGATTATTGTTGGGTTTTACATGTTCCAGATTGGTGAATTCGCTTTTATACTTTCCGCAACTGGCATGCAATATCAATTGATCGATCAGGCGACGTACCAATACTTCCTTTCGATCTCCATCCTCACCATGGCCATTACACCATTTATGTTTGACTATGCTGAAAAATTTGCCGGAAGGCTTATGAAATCGCCCATGTCGAGGCTCGATCCCAATAAACAAACCGTTGATGAAACGATCGAAGCGGATATGTTTGACGATTTGCGCAGCCACCTGATTGTGGTGGGATACGGGATGAATGGCAAAAATCTGGCGAGAGTGGCCCGCAAGGCCCATATTCCCTATGTGATCGTGGATATGGGTGCTGATGCGGTGCGCGAGGCCCGTTTGAAACAGGAACCGATTATTTTTGGAGATGCGAACAATGGTCACATATTGGAAATGTTGCACGTCTATCGTGCACGGGTGGCCGTAGTCGCCATTTCCGAACACGACGCTGCCCTGGGAATTGTGGCGAATATGCGTGAAATCTGTAAAACAGTGCACATCATTGTACGCTGCAATACGGTGGCTCAAAGCGAAGAGTTGATGCACGCCGGCGCTAGTGAGACGATCAGTGAAAAATTTGAAACATCGATCGAGGTTTTCGCCCGGGCCCTCAATCAGTTTCTCGTCAACGAGGAAGAAATAGATCAGTTTGTCGATCTGATTCGCAAAGATACCTATTCCAGTATCCGGTCCTCTTTCCACGTGTACAAGCGCAATATGGTGGAGTTAAATAAGGTGACTACCCGAACGCTTGTGCTGGGCCAGCGTTGTCCTTTTTCAAACAAACACCTCTGTGAGGCCGGGCTTTTGGAAGATAACCGTGTGCGGGTATTGGGTATTCTGCGCCATGGCAAACTTATTAAGGACCTCGACGGTGACTCGATGATGGTAGAGGGCGATGAAGTGATTCTCTTTGGTCGTGACACCGATTTGCGCAATTTCATTGAAGAATGGGAAGCGGCCTCCGCGGAAAAAGAAAAAAAGCTGGTTAAGAACCAGCTTTAGAAAAAGAAGTGCGATGAATCAGTGACTAGCCTGTTTTTACTTTGTGGCTTTGTCCATTTCCATTCATGAAGAGTGGTTCTTTGGTTCCTTCCGCAAAGTGACAGGAGAGAATAGACTCCATTTTCGTTTTGCCCTCCGCTATTTTCACAGTTTTATCCCATGTTTTTGTGGGAATGAGGCTGTGCAACGGTTGATGTTGTTGGGGAATGAGATGAAATACATTCATCAGTAATTTGTCCCAGGTCGCATGGTATTTCAGTAAATCATCCGGATACACAGTTTTTCGTTTGGTTCCCTCATCTATACCCCGAAATGGTTCGGAAATATTCAGATAGCCATAATCGTCGGTGAGTTGTTCTCCAGGCTGAATGTCGCGGATAGCAATTTCGTAATCGTAGGCGGTCGACATGCAGTTTGAATTGAAACTGTGGTTTACAAAACGCGCATTGTCCCAACAGAGAACCCATTCACCCTTGTTGTTTCGAAAACAGTAGGTGTCGAGTATTTGCTGGTATAATGGATCGAATTTTTTAACGTCCGTTGGCTTGAAAGTTCGGTCGAGATGGTCTAGTACCCAGGTGATGGTACCAGCCGGAATGAACTCAGTTGCTACCACCCCGTAGCCCACCTCTTTGCTGATGAATTGTAGTTCGGTTTTTGGATGAATCATGGTTTGAATTTGTTTCGAAATATGCAGTTAAAATATATAGAATTTTCATATCGAATGAAATTTTAACATTCTCAATTTTAACATATTACGCGGATTTCAAACGCTATCAAACGATTGGCCTCCAAAAAACTTTCTTAATCTTATCCAAATCTAAAAATTAATGTGAAACAAACGTTTAATTTTTGTCAATTCATCGTCGATTTTTGAATTGAAAATCACTTTTGAAAACCTTGTCAAAGCGTTTTTCGTCAGGTTTTACCATCTTTGCTTCGATAATTTGGATTTGGCAGAATAATATTTCGCAATTTAATCACCTAAACCATCCAAATCGATAATCCAACCAGACATGCGCTACTTACATATTCTACCTCTTTTTATAACTCTCATCACCGTTTTGTTATCCGGTTGTCCGAAACAAAACGATCGTGAGGATACCGGCGAAACTGATCGTCCGGCTGAAACTGAAAATACAGGTAATTGGCTTGTCCAACAGCAACGTTTTGAAAGTCTCCGACATGATGGGGTGGTTTTTCAATCAATGGGTAATGAGCCGTTTTGGAATGTACGTCTGTTTTCCGATGAAACTTTTCTTTTTATTCGTCTTGGTGCTGACACCATTCGCGGTACTTATTCGCCCGGCTTCAAACCGGCTGATTTGAACAGCCTCACTTTTCCACTTGCCACCGGGGAGGGCAACATGATCCTCGTAGCGCATATCGATTCCTGCGCTGACTCCATGTCTGGTGACCGATTTACGCACAAGACTGCATTTACCTTTCGGGGAAATGACGGAGGTTTAATGAATTATAACGGGTGTGGTTTGTTTTTGAATGATCCAGCTTTGAATGATACCTATTCTCTTTCGTCGTGGACGAAACCAGATGGAGGTGAACCTCCTTTTCCAAAAGGTAAGCCCAGACTCGAATTCAATTTTCATGACAATACCCTACTTGGTTTTGATGGAGATTGTGAGATCAAAGGAAAATTTGAACCGATGGGAAACCGGATATTTTTTAAAGAATTCGATTTTGTCGATCCCGCCTGCCGGCCGGAAACACGCAGCCGGTTTTTTGATCACCTGAATAGCCAGGAACTCGACCTTGAATTGATAGACGGTATTCTCAAGCTTAAATCAATGGATGAGGTATTGGAGTTCAGAAAAGTTGATTGATTGCCTTTTGCTCATATATTCCCAATCCGGAAATTCTGGAAAATTGAGATTTGTTCAATCAGCATCCCTGTCCGTTCTCCATTTTAAGATATCTTCAAGCGCCTCCTTCGAACCGAGCGTACCCTTAAATTCCATCATGCCTTTCCCTTTGTAATTTTGAAACCACAATTCGACAATTTCTATCATTCCCGGGTGGTTTTCGCGAAAGCAGGCCAAAGACGTGCAGGTCGATAACCGCAATGTCGTATCCCGTGGAATGGCCAGGATTTTATCGTCGGCCTCACCGCGGTCCAACAATTTGATCACACCAATCGGAATGGTTTCGACGACCGATTTTGATTCCAACCTTTGGGATAAGATCAACACGTCGAGTGCATCACCATCCCCTCCGCGTTCTTTATCCATATGGGTGGAGGGAATAAAGCCATAATTGCCGGGATAGGGAAGAAACTGAACACGTCTTTCTTTTCCGTCGATGGTTTCCACCTCAAATTTATTGGAGAGCGGATTATATTCCCATTTGAGATTTTCACCGGCGGGAATTTCCACCACCACATTCACGAATTCGCCGGAGAAGGCAGGGAGGGTATAATATTCGGGGTCCATACAGGAAAATGTAAAAGAAAATAAGGCGATAATGACCGCGGGCCAGAAGAATTTGCAAAACATTGCCTCAAAGCTTATGAAACGGCCGCGAGATTTTCATTCACTTTATCCCAGTTGATCACATTGTAAAAACCGGAGATATAGTCCGGTCTTTTGTTTTGGTATTTAAGGTAATAGGCATGTTCCCAAACATCGAGTCCAAGGATAGGCGTCCCGGGATGTTCGGCCAGATTTTTCATAAGTGGATTATCCTGATTGGGCGTGGCGCAAATGTGGAGTTTTTTGTTTCCATCCACGCAAAGCCATGCCCAGCCCGAACCAAAAACCGTCGTTGCCGCCCTGGTAAACTTTTCTTTGAAGGTATCAAATGAACCGAATTGACCATTGATGGCATCAGCCACATTTCCGGAAGGTGCTCCTCCGCCGTTTGGCCCCATTACTTCCCAAAAGAGCTTGTGGTTGTAGTAACCTCCGCCGTTGTTTCGAATGGCTGTGTGGTCGTCGTTGTCCTTGAGCGAAGCGAGAATTTCGTTGATATTTTTGCCTTTAAACTGATCGTTTCCCCCAAGCGCTTCATTGAGTTTCGAAGTATAGCCGGCGTGGTGTTTTGAGTGGTGAATTTCCATCGTGCGCGCGTCAATGTGCGGTTCGAGCGCATCGTACGCATAGGGCAGGGCAGGGAGAACGAATTCAGTATTTGCAGAGTCTGTTTCCGGGTTTTTCGTTTTCGATTCCGTCTCCTTGTCAGGTGCGTTTCCGCAAAAAGTCAAAGTCGGGGCTATAAAGGCACCAGTCGCAACCATCCCGGTGAGTTTGATAAAATCTCTTTTATGCATGAATTTTTATTTTACGTAAAAATCAATTTTCGTCGGTGATGGTCGAAATTACCGATTATGATTGGAAATTCGTTCGATGAAGCGTGAAATCTTCTAAATTTTGAGGATGGAAGGATTTCCTGGTGTTTTTATGGTTCTTTCTGAATCATTCATCATCTTCAGAGTTGTTTGGAAGTTCGGTTTTTTTATCAACCCAAACGGGATTGAAATCTACCGGAGTTGTGTATTTGGGAGGTTCATGTATCCCTGGATTCAAATATGGATTTTCTTGTTCAATCCCTCCGGGTTTCTTATTTCCAACGAATGAAATACGGTGACCAATGGAATCAAATTTTTACGAAGGCCCATGAGTGGGAGGAAAAATCACTCAGCATACTACGAGTAATGTTGCAAATCAATATCTTTAATTAGAAATATGACCTTTTAAATTAATATTCACATGAAAAAAATTTGGTTCTCTCTCGCCCTGGTTTTTTTCTCTGTACATCTCTCACATGCTCAGGAAGACGGCGCTGAACTGGTGAAAAGGGCTGGTCAGGCGCTTAATGCTTACAATATGGATCCTGTTAACAATTCAGCAAAATTGGCGGAAGGCATGTATCTGATTGAAAAGTCCATGGAGATTCCAGAAGTACGAACTATGGTAACTGCCTGGTTTACCAAAGGAGATATTTACTTTGCACGGCTGGAAAGCGATTTGAGAAAAATGCAATTGGACCCCAATGCTCCCCTGGCGGGTGATAATGATGCCCTTGTTGCTTTCGAGGCTTACAAAATAATTTACAACGCGTCCCAAAAACCCAACGAAAAATCGCTTGCCCTCAGAGGAATTGGTGAGGTACAGGGCACTTTGGTTCAGATCGGACGCAGCAAGTTTGAAAAAAAGGAATACGAAAAATCATTCTTATCTCTTCAGGCGTCTTTAGAGAGCCATCATATTCTGAAGGAAAACGGACTACCAAGTGTATTGGATGGTCCGCAACAGTTGGAAGACCAGATCTATATAACAGGTTTGTCTGCCATCCTGTCCAGTCGTTGTCCGGATGCTATGGTCTTATTCGACCAACTGTACAATGTAGGTACTGACAGACCAGAAGTCTATGAAGGGCTTTTCAATTGCAAACTTCAGTTGGGGGATGAGGCAGGTGCCGAAAGGATACTGTCCGAAGGGCGGGAAAAATTTCCAAAAGATCCAGGCTTGTTGTTTGCAGAAATTAACCAGTATCTGAAAGCTGGTAAATTACATGAACTGACAACCCGGTTGGAACAGGCTATCGAACTGGAGCCCAACAATATCAGCCTCTATGTAACGCTCGGTAATGTGTATGACAACCTGTATCAATCAGCTTCCCAAAATAATGATGCGCCCAATGAAAATGCCTATTTTGAAAAGGCAAAAGAGTACTATTCGAGGGCGCTGCTCAGAGATCCCAAAAACCTGGATGCAAATTATGCGCTCGGTTCACTGTATTACAACAAAGCTGCCTTGCGTACACAGCAGATGAATAGCTTACCTGAAGATTTTTCATCAAAAGGATTAGAAAAACTGAATGAGATCCGGAATGAGGTGCTGGGTCTTTTTGATCAGTCATTGCCTTATTTTAAAAAGGCAGAAAACATTGATCCGAATGATATCAATACCCTGATTGCACTCACGGAAATATATAGCCGCAAAGATGATCTGGTGATCTCAGCAGAAATGAGAAACCGACTGGAAGTCGTAAAGGGTGGGGGCAAAAATATATCCTCTTATTTTCATGTTCCGTAAATAATGGAGGAATGTTCGGTGTTTTCGAAATCAAATGGCGGAATATAATATGTTCAACTCCTCCGGAGTTGTTGGGTGGGAGATGCCCTTTACCACAGGTTTCACCTGTGGCTATTCACGTTTAAGCCCTCCGGGCTTGTTGATTAACCTCTCATAAAAAAGTTTTCTATCAGGATGAGAGAATCAACCAACCCGACAGGGTTGAATATGAATAGCCCCGCATGCAATGCGGGGGTTCAGGTAATGCGTTTTTACCAACCCCAGAGGGGTTGAACGTGAAATTGACATGATTGATTCAATGGATAATTAATCGGTGTTTTCGCAATCAAATGGCGGAATGTAATATGTTCAACTCCTCCGGAGTTGTGGGAATGTATTGCCCTTAACCACAGGTTTCACCTGTGGCTATTCACGTTTAAGCCCTCCGGGCTTGTATCTCCAACCCTGCAAACTGTGTTTGCGATCATAGATTTTTGGATAAGATTGAGTGATATATGAATTAAATCTCTATTTTTGCACCCGCATTAGCGATGGCTCCGTAGCTTAACTGGATAGAGCACCACACTACGGATGTGGAGGTTCGGGGTTCGAATCCCTGCGGAGTCACGAATGAGTAGCAAAAGGACCACGGCAACAGCCGTGGTCCTTTTTGTTTATGGCTACAAGCGCAAACGAAGTTTGCAAGTTTGGAGGCATGAACAAAAAAGAAGAACGCGGAGCGGACTGACCTTTTGCACTTTGACTTCGGACAGCAGGGATCATGCAATAATCCCTGCGGAGTCACGAATGAGTAGAACAGGACCACGGTGATAATCGTGGTCTTTTTTGTTTATGGCATCTTGACATCAGAATGTCAGGTAAATGGCCTTCAACACAAAAATATGCTGAAAATTCCTTTCGTTCATTTCACCGAGTTTGATCTGCTCAAAACTGGCTACGTAACCTATATCAATGGTGAATTTGCTGCCGAGCTGAATCTGACCTCCCGCGCCGCCAAAACCACCCAGACCCACGCCTGTGAGGATGCGGGCTTCATCGACAAAAGCTCCCTGTGGATTATAAAATAAGCTCAGGTCTACTGGTTCTATAAATTCTCCAAGACTAATGAGGTTTCTCTCAAATTTCACGAAAGTGGTATTCACGCCAAAGTCTACATAAGGGAGCACAATGGTACTTTTGCCTGAACGTTCACGCGCCTTCCTGCCGAGTACCCGATGTACACCCAGATTGATAATCATGCGTTGTTCTTCGCCGCGAATCTGAAACCGCTCCAGTCTTCTATCCAATGGACTGGTTGAACCTGTTCTTTGAATGGTAAATTCTCCGACAGTCACCGGATTGGTCCCGTTAATCTCAGCATACACGCCGAAATCGGCATTGAACATATAACGCAAATGACCTCCCCACATAAAGGTGGGATTGTATCGCATCGCGCCGGGCATGTCACTTTCCTCAAAATTCCATTCATCACTGGGTACTCCTCCCATTGCATCATTGGTACGTTGTATAGCTGGTTGACTTCCCTGAATGGCCTGGTTTAACCATGAACTACTGAACGGCAATCGCGCACCCGCCCGGTCAAATCCGTAACCCCCATACATACTCGCCGCGCTGTTGTGGGCCTTGTAAAAGCCGAGATTCAACCCCACGTATAATCCGCCGATGCTGTCGGGATGGTAGGGATCCTCGCCGTCGGCCCAATTGTACACCTGGGCATGTGTGGTGGTGGTGGCTAAAATGAGGAGGGAGAGAATAGCGTAAATCCTTTTATTCATAGAGCTTCATTTTAATGTCTTCTTCCATTTCATCCACCCAGAGCGAATATTGCGCACCGGATGGATGCAGGTTGTCACTTGCGATCAGGGCAGGATTGGTGGCAGCCTGCCGGGAAATATCGGTGATGTAAAAATAGGAAATTCCGTAAGTCTCCGTGATGGATTGGTTCACGCCATTGAAAACATCAATTTCCGCAGCAATTTCAGATGGATTCATGTTGGCCGCAAAGGGCGTAACACCGTAATCGGGAATTGAAATGACAATTACCCGGGATGTATCATTTCCAACATATCCCAGCGAACGCTGAATGAGTTGGTCAAAATGGGTGGTATACTCCTCGATCGATCTGCCCTGAAATTGGTTGTTAACCCCGATGAGCAGGGATACCAAATCAAAAGTTGAGTCCGGCTCAAAATTGTCTGTGGCTGCGAGCAGATTGCCAGTGGTCCATCCGTTCGTAGCGATGATGTGCGGAGAGAGCATGTCAAAACCGGAGTCGAGCAATCGGTTGTAAAGTTGTACGGGGAACCGCTCGTCTTCTGACACACCTGTGCCGATGGTATAAGAATCGCCGAGTGCCAGATAAGTCAGGGTTCTTTCGGGTGGTGCTAAGCTGTCAGTGCCTGTCGTATCCGGATTTTGCACTGCCGGTGGGGGAATAATTAAAATCTCATCTTCGCCGCATCCGGAGAAAACCGCCAAACTGGCTACGACGAAAAAGAGATGAACCATTTTCTGCAGGATCTTAGGTTTGGAGCACACCGACATTGTAGGGTTTTTCGGCAGGGGCATTGTTGGCCGCTTCGATTCCCATGGCGATGTGATTTCGCGTGTCTGCGGGATCGATGATTCCGTCGATCCAGAGTCGCGCTGCGGCATATTGTGGCTTCGTTTGTTCCTCATAGCGATCCTTGATTTGATCCAAAAGCGCTTTTTCATTTTCCGGTGTGATGGTCTGACCTTTCGACTTTAGTGAGGCCACTTCAATTTGAAGAAGCACTTTGGCCGCCTGCGATCCGCCCATCACGGCGATTTCGGCCGTTGGCCATCCGAAAATCAGTCTCGGATCGTATGCTTTGCCGCACATGGCATAATTGCCGGCTCCAAAACTGTTGCCCGTAATGATTGTAAATTTCGGAACCACCGAATTGCTCATGGCATTCACCATTTTTGCGCCGTCCTTAATGATGCCGCCCTGTTCGCTCCGGCTGCCTACCATAAATCCGGTTACGTCCTGAAGGAAAACAAGCGGAATGTTCTTTTGGTTGCAATTCATGATAAAACGCGCAGCCTTGTCAGCCGAATCACTGTAAATCACCCCGCCGAACTGCATTTCGCCTTTGGCATTTTTCACGATGCTCCGCTGATTGGCCACGATGCCCACAGCCCAGCCTTCTATGCGGCCATAGCCGCAACAGATCGTTTTGCCGTAACCGGCTTTGTATTCGGTAAACTTGCTCTCATCGAGCAGACATTTCAAAATATCACGCACGTCGTAAGGTTTGGATTTTTCGTGCGGGAAATGTTTGTAGATATCTTTTACATCTACTTTCGGCGCCAATGCTTCCAATTTGCTGAAACCCGCTTTGGCGCCCGTGGTACCGATCTTATCCATGAGGTCGCGGATGGTTTGCAAAGCCTCCTTGTCATTTTCTACTTTGTAGTCGGTTACCCCGCTGATCTCGCTGTGGGTTGTAGCCCCACCGAGGCTCTCATTGTCAATGTCTTCACCGACAGCCGCTTTTACAAGGTATGAGCCAGCAAGAAAAATCGTACCTGTTTTGTTGACTATCAGGGCTTCGTCGCTCATGATGGGCAGATAAGCTCCTCCCGCCACGCAACTGCCCATGATCGCCGAAATCTGTGGAATTCCGCGGGCCGACATCACGGCGTTGTTTCTAAAAATTCTTCCAAAATGTTCCTTATCGGGAAATATTTCATCCTGCATGGGTAGAAAAACACCAGCGCTATCTACAAGGTAGATGATTGGAATGCGATTTTCCATCGCGATTTCCTGAGCTCGGAGATTCTTTTTCCCGGTAATGGGAAACCAGGCACCGGCTTTTACTGTGGCGTCGTTGGCCACTACCACGCACTGATGGCCGCTTACATATCCGATTACCACCACTACGCCGCCTCCCGGGCAACCCCCATAGTCACTGTACATGCCAAATCCGGCATATGCACCTATTTCAATTCTTGGCGTTTTCGGATCGAGAAGTCTGTCAACCCTTTCACGGGCTGTGAGTTTGCCTTTTTCGTGTTCTTTGGCAATTTTGGCGGCACCACCGCCTTCGTATATTTTTTCCAGCTGCCTTTTCAATTTGGAAACGTGAAGGCGCATGCTGTCGTCGTTCTTATTCAGTTCGAGCTCCTGATTTTTGATCATGAAAGTTTGGTCAAATTTGATTGGCGCCAAATATAACCATTCCTGCTAAGTGAGGAGAACACGACCTGCCGCCGGTCCTTCATTAAACAGCAAATCGGGCACGGATAAATGCCGTTGAAAAGGAAACCGATCACTGAAAACCTGTTCATACTTCGACGTTTGAATCCATTCAGGTAATGTATCAGGCGTTTTAATGGCTCCGCGCAAATCCAATTCCTTTCCTGGTTTCATGTAATCATCGCTCATTTCCCATGTAATGTCTAATCTTAAAAGAGACAGCCAGACAGGGAATGATGCAGCAAATAAATCTCCGAGGATGGCGTGTGGCGTTGTGAGGATTTTGGTAATGGGATCGATGTAATGGTCGTAAAACGGGGCGTTGCGGTATGCTGCTTCGATGGAGCGCAGGTGAAGTCGCGTCCATGGTTTGCTGTAATCTATTTCGATGTCTTTGGTTCGGATTTTTTTTCCCTGCTGACCAACCACCGGAATGGTCAGGCCCATCACACCGTTGCTTCCGAGGATGAAATACCGGTTTCGGATGGTTTGTTTGAGATAGTTCTCTGCTCCATCTACGATCGTTTTTTGTGCGGAAGCAGCCTCCCGAAAAAAGGGAATAGGAGGAACGGCGGATATCGGAAGAATCAATTTACTGTTCAACTTCTTCGTTTTCGTTTTTCCATAACAGTCCGCCGACCTTGCCAATGATGAGATATTCGGGGATGGCGCCGAAAGAGCGGGAATCATTGCCGATGGCGCGGTGGTCATTGAGCAAAAAATAATAATTACACCTGAAAACCCTGGCGGTGGTATCGGTTACTTCCTCTTCTCCCAAAAAAGAAACCTGTTCAAAGGCCAGTGCCAGTTCCGAGCCATAAAAATCCGAAATCGAGTCACCGCGCGAAGGGATGGAAACCGGTCCGTAGAGGTCGCTGCTCTGATCGGCAAATCCATTGGGAAATAACATCGGATTGGGATCAATCTCAAGGGTCCGGGAAAAATGAGATGAGAGAGAATCTCCAGCCAGGGCGAGGGCATTTTTGCGGTGTGCCGAAAAACGGTAAACCTGGCCACCGCGATTTTCAACGTGTTTTAAATCATATTTTTTAATCAGCGATTGCAGTTGGAGGGTGTCTGTCAGGGTTACTTCATAGGTGAGAATAGGGTCGTGGGACGACCGGTAAAGCTCCTGATTGATGTACACTTTTCCAAAATGGATTTTGATGGTATCCCCTGGCAATCCGATCACGCGCGACATGGAGACCAGACGTCGGTCGGGTAATTGATCACCTGGAATCGTACTGTTGAATACGACCAGGTCGGATCTTTCGATGTCAATCTCCCCCCACCGTGCATAGGGAAAATTGAGCAGATCGCTGCGGAAATCTGTGAATGGAATGTGAAGCGGTGAGAAGGGCAGCCGTGGCCCCGTCTGCCATTTATTGACCCAAAGTACATCCCCTTTTTGGTAATCTCCGTTCAGTTCTGAGGTGCGAACTTTATGAAAACCGACAAATAGGTGGGATACAACCAACATTACCAGCGCTGAGATTGCAATCGCCAGGAACCATTCCCTGAGGTGATAGCCTTTCGATTTTTGCTTTCCCATGATGGGGAAAAGTTACTTAGCCCGGGTGAACAACCGGCTCCAGCGGATGTCTCCACCGGCCTCTTTGCTAAACCACACAAAAACAGCTTTACCAACCACATGATCATGCGGTACGAATCCCCAAAAACGGCTGTCGGCCGAATTGTGACGGTTGTCACCCATCATGAAATAGTAATTCTGTTCGAACGTGTAGGAATCCACTGGAGCACCGTTGATGATGATTTGATCTCCATTTACTTCCAACTCATTGTGCTCATAGGCAGTAATAACCCGTCGGTAAAGCGGTAGATTTTCCAGGGAAAGCGGAATTGTGGCACCTTTTTCCGGAATCCAAAGCGGACCAAAATTATCTTCCGACCAGCTGAAATTTGGATGGTTGGGATAGATGTGCAGGTCACCCTGAGGACGTTTCATTTCGAGGTAAACAGAATCAACGGTCGACATGGTTTTCATGATATCCGCTTCTTTTTCGGTAAGTGGAAGCTCATACCAACCGCGCATGCGGTACTCATTCTTTTGTTGTTCACTGATTGAAATTCCGTATTTGGCTTTCAAAACTTCTGAAGACAATGCTCCTTTGGTGTAAACCTGATAAGTGTATTGAATTCCATATGGATTTACAATTGGTTTTCCATCGATAATAATTTCCCGGTCAACCACTTCGATGGTTTCGCCTGGAAGGCCTATTGTTCGCTTGATGTAATTTTCGCGTTTGTCGACGGGTCGTACGAGCATATCGCCCATCGGCGCATTCACCACACGGCCATCCATCATTTGCGGAAGCCTGAAATTTGGATTTTGAATATTTGCTCTGCCCCGGTCGCGGGAGAGTTGATAGTAACTTTGATTTTGAAAGTTTGTAATCACAGTGTCCCCTTCCGGAAAATTAAATACCGTGGCATCAAATCTTTCTACTTCACCCCAGCCAGGCAGCCGCATGTAAGGGAGTTTTTGCCATTCCACAAACGATTGAACATTCAAAATGGGAATGGTGTGGTGCGTCAGTGGAAAAGCGATGGGCGTCATCGGCAACCGGGCACCATAACTGGCTTTGCTTACAAAGAGGTAATCGCCAACGAGAAGAGACTTTTCCATCGAGGGCGTCGGAATGGTGAAAGCCTCAATGAAAAAGGTGCGGATGATGGTGGCTGCTATCACAGCAAAAACAATGGCCTCAGCCCATTCGCGTGAGAAACTTTTCTTTTCCTTTTTATAATCCGGCAGGCCGGTATAAACGATTTCCGGTTTAAAAGCGATGTAAGCAAGTGAAAACGGAGGAACAAAAGCAGCGGCGAGATAGTGCGGCATGGTGCGCAAGCCAAATGCCCGCACCAATTCAATATGCATCACAATGATGAGTAGAAAGTTAACCCCGGGAATAATCAGAATTAAAATCCACCACCAGGGCTTTTTGATTACCCGGAGCATGATCAACAAATTGTAAACGGGAATGAATCCGGCCCATTTTGGCTGACCGGCTTTTTCGAAAATTTTCCAGAGACAGGCAAACCATGATAATACCGTGGCGTAAAAAATCAATTGTGCAATGATCATAATGCGAGATTCAATAGGTTATTCATGGTGTATATTCCGGGTTTCTGATCCAGGATAAATTGAGCGGCCTGAAGGGCTCCCCGGGCAAATCCGTCTCTGTTTAACGCGGTGTGTTTGATGGATACCACATCCACATCGCTTTGGTAAAATATTTCGTGGGTGCCCGGTATGTCATCTTCCCGGTGCGAAATGACGGGTAATATTTTTTTACCATCGCTCAATTCAGTCATTCCATAATCGCTGTAAGCATTGTGGTGAGCTATCATTCCGGCAGAGAGTGTCAGGGCCGTCCCACTCGGAGCATCTTTCTTTTGGGTGTGATGCCATTCTTCCACCCGGGCTTCGTAACCTGGAAATTTATTCATGATCGAAGCCAGGTAATTACTCACAGCAAGCGTAATATGTATGCCCACTGAAAAATTACTGGCGTAAAAAAATGGGATTTTGAACTTCTCCACAAGGTTTTCGACTTGCGTAAAATCTTTGTTCCAACCTGTCGTACCAGTTACAATGGGAATTCCCAGTGGCGCCATTTTTTTATAGTTGTCAATGGCTGAATCGGGACGGGTAAACTCAATTATGACATCTGTATTTCGGATTGTAGAAATCTCAGCAGTATTGGAAGTTGTAATGCGGTGGGTTATTTCATGCCCTTTTTCGACAGCAAGGGTTTCTATTCGTTTTCCCATTTTACCATAACCAACCAGAGCAATACGCATAAGTAGTCTTCTTTCCGGGCGGTGAAGTTACAATTTAAGGGTTAATGTAAGTCCGGTAGCTTTCCAGGCCAAGGGGGCCACGTAAGGACTTAAATTTAAGGAGAGATCGGGCGAAACATCAAAATAAAACAAATGGGCATCTACGCTGGCATCGATGATGTTGAGAATGTAGATGGCCGCAATGGAGATATAGGAGAGATCGCGCCATTGCGTGTAGTCGTCAAGCGCCTTTTCGAGAGATGCCATGGGCAAATCTGAGGTGCCAACCGTATTGGGATCACCATCAATCCGGGCGATAATTTCACTTTTGTAATAATCCATATTTTGCAAGTTGTCTCTAAGAAAATATGCAGCAACACCAAACCCCGCATAGATAATGGGTACTTTCCAGTATTTCCGGTTGTAAACCTGACCCAGGCCGGGAAGGGCGGCAGACATGAGTGAAGCTTTGCGGGGGCTGTGGAACTTTTCTGTAAGGGGAATAAATGGTGTTACCTGTTCACCCGAAACTATTCCCAGGGGTGTTTCTGCTTCAACCACAGGCGGAGGCGGTGGTGTAGAGGTGCTGTCAGTTTGAGCCCGGGTGAGAAATGGAATACAAATCAGAAAAAATAACACCCCCACGAAAACCGGGAATCTAAAGTTCGAGTTTCTCAATAATCCGTCGTAAATCATCATCAGAATGGAAGGCAATTTCTATTTTGCCGGCCCCTTTTTGATCGCGCTTTAAAGCAACTTTGGTACCAAATTTATCTATTAAATCCGACTTAATTTTCTGATGTTCAAAAGAAAGGGGGATAGAATTGTCCTTTGACTTTTTTTGAGGGGTGCGCGCTTCCTGCGTGGCCTGCTCCAATTGCCTTACTGACCAGCCTTCTTTATTAATTTTAGCGAAAGCTTCCATCATTTCAGAGGCCAAATCGAAACTCAGCAGCGCACGTGCGTGGCCCATGGTTATTTCATTTTTTCGCAGGGACATCTGAATTTCTGGAGGAAGGCGCAACAGGCGGATGTAATTGGTGATTGTCGCACGTTTCTTACCCACACGATCGCTCAGGGCTTCCTGCGTGAGGCTGCACTCGTCGATGAGGCGCTGATAAGAAATGGCAATTTCGATGGCGTCGAGGTTCCTTCGCTGGATATTTTCCACGAGGGCCATTTCGAGCATGGCCTGATCGTTGGCTACGCGGATGTAGGCAGGGATTTCAGTGAGTCCCGCGATCTGTGAAGCGCGAAACCGGCGTTCCCCGCTGATGAGCTGGAACTGGTCGTATCCCATCTTCCGCACAGTCACCGGCTGAATGATGCCCAGTTCTTTGATCGACTGAACCAATTCGAGCAGAGACTCTTCGTCAAATACCGTTCTGGGTTGAAAGGGGTTGGCTTCAATGGCCGAAACCGGCAGCATGGCCACAGAACCGAGCACGCGTGAAGCTTTTTCGGTTTGTACACCGGCAGTAATATCTGTTTCCACGTTTTCGAGCAAAGCGCTCAATCCGCGACCCAAAGCTTTTTTCTTAATCATTCTCGAGCTCAATCATCTTGTCTTCTGTCCGGATGCGGGTCAGATCATTTTTTTGTAACAATTCGCGCGTCAGGTTGAGGTAATTGATTGAACCTTTGCAGGAAGCATCGTGCATAATAATGGTTTCACCATGACTCGGGGCTTCACCCAAACGCGTATTTCGGTGAATCACAGTGTTAAAGACCAATTGCTGGAAATGCATTTTCACTTCTTCCACCACCTGATTGGCCAGTCTCAACCGGCTGTCGAACATGGTGAGCAGGATACCTTCTATAGCCAAATCGGTATTCAAACGCGACTGAACAATCTTAATTGTATTGAGCAGTTTGCCCAAACCTTCCAGAGCAAAGTATTCACACTGCACGGGTACGATTACCGAGTCAGCGGCCGAAAGGGCATTCACGGTGATCAAACCAAGGGAAGGCGAACAGTCGATGATGATAAAGTCATACGTATCGCGCACCTGCTTAAGCGCGTGACGCATCATTTGTTCGCGGTTTGGCAAACTGATCATTTCGATTTCAGCACCTACAAGGTCGATGTGAGCCGGAATCAGATCCAGATTCGGATTGCTCGTTTGAATGATGATATCCCGCACATCCACGTCGTTGATCAGACATTCGTAAATGCTTGTTTTGATGGTTTTCGGATCTATTCCGACACCGCTTGTGGCATTGGCTTGTGGATCGGCATCAACCAACAGGGTTTTATATTCAAGCACGCCCAAACAGGCAGCGATATTGATGGCGGAAGTGGTTTTTCCCACTCCTCCTTTTTGGTTGGCTACACAGATTACTTTTCCCATAATTACAATTCTATTGTTTCTCCAATTTCCATCAATGTCAGGTTTGCCCCGACACTCTCAAATTTTAATTTAGCTTCCGTTTCATCAATCACTATGTACGGGAATGTATTGTAATGCATCCCAATCACACTCCTGCATTTCACAAATTCTGCCGCAATAATGGCATCTTCCACTCCCATGGTGAAATTATCACCGATGGGCAAAAAGGCGTGGTTGACGTCAAATTGCCTCGGGATTAGCTGCATATCGGTAGTCAATGCAGTATCACCTGCGTAATAAATGCAAAGGTCGCCAAAATCGATGACGAAACCACCGGCACTACCGCCATAAGTTCCATCGGGAAGCATACTGCTGTGAATCGCAGTGACATATTTTATTTTGCCTACAGGCAAATGCACCAGGCCGCCCAGATTCATAGGATGTATTTTCTTTAAACCTTTGGCCTTGAGCCACTCCGCTATCTCAAAATTTGCAATGACCCTGCAATTCGTTCGGGTAGCGATGGATACGGCATCGGTGATATGATCATAATGACCATGCGTGATGAACATAAAATCCACCTCAATTTTCGAGATATCCACCTTGTTTTTAGCCAGATCGTTGGATGTGATAAATGGGTCGAACAAAATTTTGTGTCCGTTTATCGTCAGGCCAAAACAGGAATGTCCGTAATAGGTTACTTTCATAGGTTGGATCTCGGGGATCGTTTCAGGCACCTTAAAAGTACCGCTTTAATCAAAGTCAATCGACCGGGAGGCGTGCATAATTTTGCACAGAATTTTGTTGATGGAGATCAGATGAATTGGGGGCCGGAATAGCAAAGATGATTCGGAGAATGTGCAAAATTTGAATTTTGTAAAATATTGATAGCGAGAGTTAAAATCAAATCATATAAATGTCTTATTTAGATATCTCAATCGATGGCTCAGCACTTATCATTTGAATTTCCAAATCGGATTATCACAAGTTCTGCACATTACGGACGTGTCGCTGTGGCGGTAGGTGGTGTCAATCCAATCAATGTCAAAGATGCTTCGCTCCGCTCTGCATGACAGGACTCCGAGCTTTGTCATTCCGACGGTAGGAGGAACTAAGCGTAGCGTATCACGACCGCAGGGAGTAACTTAAGCGACGAAGGAGCGTTCACGACCAGCCTGTGCGTATGCCTGTGTGAAGGGAGTAATCTGTACCTTCAACGTTTGAGATGCTTCGCTCGGCTCTGCATGACAAAGCTCGGAGTTTTAATATTTCAATTACTATTTTCGTTTCTCCCGAACCTTACTTCTCATCCAGGTCTTCAAACCGCACATCAGTGTATTCCTTGTTCTCCAAGGCCTCAGTCTGAACCTCATTTGCGGGATCGATGTATTCGTTGTCGCCTTCGCGCAATTCCTTGATGGCATCGATACTGTCGAGCAAACCTTCGGTAAATTTTTCGAAATCTTCTTTGTACAGAAAAAGTTTGTGCTTTTCAAAAGACTGTCGACCGTCTTCCATATTCCGTTTTTTGCTTTCGGTAATGGTGAGATATAAGTCGTTGTTGCGGGTGGACTTTACATCAAAAAAATAGGTTCTTTTCCCGGCTCGGATGACTTTGGAGTAAATATCATCTCTCGCCGCGTCTCCGTGTTCATGGTTCATACGCGTGTATTTAAGTAGATAGTTGTAGTGTGACAAATATAGGTATTCAGACCAGAAAGCTAGTCTGTAGTCACCTTTTTGTCTTCGAGAAGCTGAAGCTGATTGAGCTCGGCATAGATGCCGTTTGCGGCTAAAAGTCTTTCGTGGTTGCCGCTTTCGGCAATTTTGCCATCCTGCAGGACGAGAATGTGGTCAGCAAATTTAACAGTTGACACGCGGTGGCTGATGAGCACGGTTGTCTTGTTTTGCATGACCTTTTTCAGGTTGCCCAGAATGATTTCTTCCGTTTCGGTGTCAACCGCCGACAAACAATCGTCAAAAATCAGGATGGCAGGTTTGCGCACAATGGCTCGCGCGATGCTCACGCGTTGCTTCTGTCCTCCTGAAAGATTGATCCCCCTTTCGCCGAGCATCGTGTCATATTTTTTAGGAAACTCTTCAATATTGTGCGCTACGTATGCAACTCTGGCCGCTTCTTCAATCAATTCCTGTGAGATCTCACCATCGTGAATGCCAAAGGCAATGTTGTTGGCTATGCTGTCGCTAAACAAAAATACATCCTGGGGGACATATCCGATATTGCTGCGAAGGCTGTCGAGATTAATTTCCGCAACTGGCTTGTCATCAATTTTGATGACCCCACCCGTGGTGTCAAAATTCCGGCAAAGAAGATTGGCAATGGTGCTTTTGCCGGAACCCGTTCGACCTACGATGGCGAGGGTACTGCCTGCCGGGATTTCAAAACTGATGCCCTGCAGTGCTTTGATACCGCTGTCGGGATAGGTGAAATGCACATTGTCAAAAACCACTTTTCCCTTGATTTCGTCCGGGGCCTTTTTCTTGTTTTTGATCTCGGGTTCGGTGTGAAGAAATTCATTGATCCGCTCCTGAGAAGCAGCCGCCTGTTGCACAATAGAAGTTACCCAGCCCACAGAAGCGAATGGCCAGGTGAGCATATTGACATAAATGAC
>JBGTLS010000115.1:0-3647 GCA_041744015.1 Cryomorpha sp.
TTTCAGACAATATCCTACAGTCAGCCTTTAAGAAAGATGACGTTTGTGGACTACGAGCATGTGATAGCAGACCTGCAAGCCTCCGATAGTCCTGGAGAATTAATATACACGTACGACTATGTGGCTGTCCTACTTCTTGATTCCTCAAAAATTGAATTTTTTTTACAAAAAGGCTTCCGGGATTTAGAAGTGTTTAGAAACTATGCGCAAGGACTTTCTCAACAAGATCAGACCGTTGGATTTGTAACGAAAATAAAGGATATCAAAGAATTATTTAAAGACAGCAATTCATTGGAAAGGATTCTTGAATGCACTCATAGCATTGAAAGCCCAGATATAGCAATGATAGAATTTGACTCTCCGATCTACGTCAGGGGGAATGAAGCCGTATTTGAAATATCAGGACCAACCTGGTCGGATACTTACTTTGCGAGACTTACAAATGGCGTATGTCAAATAAATTGGCTCGGAGGAATTGTTGAATAAAAATGACAGCGCACAACCGGGTGTATTCCGGCAGGAAAGATAACGGAATCTTCCATACCCGATTTTGTCAGAAAGTGTTGATGGTCATTTGGATAATTCGGTTAACTTTTGGGGGGATGGCACAAGTAATAACAGGTAAATACATAGATGGCTATGTGGTATGCTGGCTTTTGAAAATACCCTTCAATTCCTGATTCATCAGATAGTCCTAACCATCATTTGTATCATTCACAAATGGGATGAACTTTGAGCCACACTGATTTAACCATGCAACTAAACGATCAAATAACTGTAAAGAACTTCAACAAAACGCTGCGGGTTGAGATCCGGTCAAACAAACTCTTTGTGGCCCGGAAAACATGGTACAAATATGTGGAACCGACCGAAGGGAGCTCACTGACCGAAGGGAAGTAATTCGAACTGCCATTTGATGAAATCATTTTGCACAAAACAGTATCAAAAGAATTAAACAGGGATATGATCGCCGCGGGTTTTATGGTGTTCATATTCGGTATTGTTTTTAATATGGCGGATGGCGTGGGTGTGTTTGCCATATTTACTGCGATAAGCGTGATGCTGGCTCTGACCAGACTGCTTACCAAACGTTGCAAAATAATTATCAGCGCTTATAGCAAAGAACCTTTGATAATCGATTTTCAAAATCGGAACGAAGATCAGATTCGGGCCTTTTCCGATCGAATTATTGATAAAGCCAGGGAGTACATTGTCAACAAACACAGCAGGGTAGACAGAGACCTTCCCATTGAAAATCAATTGGAGTCCATCGCTTTCCTGCGCAACAACGACCTGATTGACGAAGCCAGGTTTATCGAATTAAAAAATATACTGATCGGTATTGGAAAAAATAAAAAGCCGATTGGGTTTGAGCCTTAATCAACTAATAAAAGTCTGAAACAACCTTTGTTCTAATCATAGATCCCATACTTTTCCTGAAAGCACACAAAAAAACCCACCGAATCTCTCCGGGGGGTTTTCCATATCATAAAACATCCCCCTAATTCTCATTAAAATAGATCATCACCGCGGCGACGAGGGAGAGGACAAAGCAGGTCGTCATCCCTGGCTTGAACGACTATTCAGTTCGTTGTTGATTTTGTTTTCAATCGCAATCTTTACTGCCATTGCTTCAGTAGCATCAATACCACTTATCAACGTCACAGTTTGATATTCATATTCAAAGGTTAGGACAATTTTATCTACAATACCAAGCAGTTGCAACATGCCGAGAGGTCCATTTGAGACAGAATTGTCCCTGATGACAAAAGATCCAATATAATTCAGGTCGAAGACTTTGGTCTTGTTGAATAGAGGCGATTTCTTCAAAACGGTCAACGTATTTTGGTCAACGGTTATTACGCTGAAACCTTTCAGCTGCCAGAACAAATATTTTAAAAGAAAGAATAGTATCGTTCCGAATAGCAATACCAGAAGCAGAAGCAAACCAATTGGTATTTCTGAGGTATTTGCAATTATGAGCATTATCCCGATACCAAGTACCAATGCATAGATTGATATCAAAACGATCAGAAGCACACGCTTTCGGGCAGGGGTGTGAATGCGCAAAAGGGTCTCACTTTCGTGAATGATCGATTTGAGTGCTCCAGGTTGTACCATGTTTTGAAATATAAAATTCCCGCCCATGGAATTTTAATTGATGTATTTGAAGCGAAGTTAGTTTGTTAATTTATCGTTGAATAGCTAAAATTTCGAAACAGCCATGTTCAGAATCATTCATGAACTGCTCTATCTCCTGAAGTTGTTATTTAAGAATATTTGCCGGGACCCTATCATCGTCTTAATTGCATTAACCAATTCTCATGCTTCAAATTCTGCAAAATACATGATAATATTTGATAATCAGTACTTGATATTATTCCCCGAGATACTTCTTCACCTCCCGATAAATATTATCCCCCGTAAACCCACACTTCTCATCCAGCACATTCGCCGGAGCGCTGTAACCGAAATGATCGAGACCGAATACCTTTCCACCTGGACCGACGAGTTCTGCGAGGGTCACGGGCAGGCCGGCGGTGAGGCCGAAAACCGGGGTGTTGGGGTTGATTACGCTGTTTTGGTAGTCCTGGGTCTGATCGCGGAAGAGGCCTTCACTGATAGCGGAAACGACTTTGACCTTCAACCCGTCTTTTTCAAGCATGGCCGAAGCTTCCATAAGGGTGCTCACTTCAGATCCGTTGGCCACGAGCACCACATCGGGATGTTCGGCGGCGTGAACCACGTAGGCGCCTTTCACAGCTTTGTTGGCATCGGCGTAGCGATCGCCTACCGTGCTGGGCAGGTCTGTGATGCCCTGTCGGGAAAAAACGAGGGCAACAGGGCGGTCTTTGGTTTTCAAAGCCATGCTCCACGCCACCGTGGTTTCGTGGGTATCGGCGGGTCGCAGTGCCAACAAACTCCTTTTGCCCTTGTGGTTTCTCACCTTTTCCATGAGGCGAAGCTGGGCTTCCTGTTCGATGGGTTGGTGGGTGGGTCCGTCTTCGCCTACGCGGAATGCATCGTGCGTCCAGAGGTAAATCACCGGAAGTTCCATCAGGGCCGATAGACGGATTGCGGGCTTTTGGTAATCGCTAAAAATGAAAAATGTGCCGACCACGGGAATCACACCCCCGTGGAGGGCCATCCCGTTGGCCATGGCCGCCATGGTAAACTCTGAAACCCCGGCGTGCAGGAAGTTTCCGGTAAAATCGCCAGGAAGGAAGTATTTGCTCTTTTTCAGGAAACCATCCGTTTTATCGCTGTTGGCGAGGTCGGCCGAGGCCACGATCAGGTTTTCCACTTTTCCGGCCAGGTAACCCAGCACGGCAGCTGAGGCATCGCGCGAGGCGCTGTTGAGTTTTTGTTCGATTTTCGAAAAGTCCATTTCCGGCAGGTCGCCGCTGATGAATAGGTCGAGTTTC
Source organism: Cryomorpha sp. (assembly GCA_041744015.1). Classification (GTDB taxonomy): domain Bacteria; phylum Bacteroidota; class Bacteroidia; order Flavobacteriales_D; family Cryomorphaceae; genus JBBQZU01. The sequence continues at coordinate 3,426 of JBGTLS010000115.1, forward strand.
TTGGCCAGTTCGGGGTTGGCTTTCCGCCAACCGGCTTCCTGGTTTTTGCGGTCTGCGGCTTCGGCAGCTTTCTTTTTGCTGAGCGAGGCATAGTGGTCTTTCACTTCCGAGAAAATCTCAAACGGCGCATTTAAATCTCCTCCGAGGTTGGCGATGGTTTTACTATAGTCGGCTCCGGTGCCGCTGATAGGCTTTCCGTGGAGTTCCACTTCGCCTTCGTAC
>JBGTLS010000116.1:0-8630 GCA_041744015.1 Cryomorpha sp.
ATATCTGATACGGTCTGCTTTTTAACCTGAGTACTGTAGATAATGCGCTGTCTCAGTGATGTTTTCTTTGTCATTTGGGTGCTGATTTTTAGGTTTGTTTTGACTTGGTCAAAAAGTCAACCTATTTCAGTCACGGACATCGTTGAGCCAAACTCGGAGTCTTGTCATTCAGAACGGAGCTTTTGCGGAGTGAAGAATCTTTATATTGAATTGGGAGTTGGGAATGGAGAATTGTTACGGACAATGGACAATTAACATTGGACAATGTCATTTTTCCGAAGCGGGTATTGATTCGGTGCGAGGATTTTAATCCCTGGGAGGATTATCCATTGCGGCGAGGTTTGAGAAAAACCAGGTCGTACCGGCTTTTGCATTAACAAGCTTTGGGATCAGGCCGGGCATTGCAGGACGCAATATGCCTGCAGGAAATGGAATTTTAAGGTACATTTGATACCACCGCGTGGGGAGGATATTTACCCAGGTAATTTCTGATTGTTTTTCGTGCTGACACCTGACAAGTAATATTGCACGGCTTTAAATGGCGAAAAATTTCCGGAACAATTATTATAAAAGCGTATGCGCTGAAAAACTTTCAGTGCAAAAAATATATTCATTCAAAAAAAAATGAAATTTAAAATCACCATACGGGATATCAGGACAGTCGAAGAAATTGCGGATTACTGGCAGGATAAAGATTACATTTATTTACTTGATCAGTTTGATTTTCCAGATGCAAATACATTGAAGCCGGAAAATTTGAGAGAAATGCTGGATATGGCCATTACCGATTTTGAACCCAATGAAGCAGCTGGGATATTACTCACTTATAAACTTTCTGAACGATTGGGTGAAGGTCAAATAGCGCAAATTTCAAATGATATGTTGCTGGACAAGGTGTCTGAGGAATATCCCGAAATTGATTTGCATTATGACTTATATAATATAAATCAGATGCTGTTTAAAGCATACAATGGAAAATTTCCGAATACGAAAGCCACAGTTGTCGAATTTTCTATGGTTTCCAAAGATGGTAATGCGGAAGAAATCACGAAAGAAATTGTATTAAAATCGTTCAATAATGGGATTTCGGACAGCAATCTGATTAAAAGATTGTTTACAGACCAAATGGAGACTGATAAATCGTTTGAAGAGGCGGAGGCCATTTTGTGGGAATTGAATAAAAAGGAATCTTCAAACTATTCTTTAACAACTTCAGCATATTGGTTAAATGAAGAAGATTTTGCGGAAAATGAATTTGAAGGGGAGTGTTTATTGGCGGGTGATGAGGAAAATGAATAACGATTTACGATTTGGGATTACGGGCGAGTGTCCGGAAAGGGCGGGCTGAAGCACTGTTAAGGCGCAACCAGGGTAGGTAGATATAGGTAAGTGATGTGTCGCTGCTTCGCAGCTCCTTTTTTTAACATTAAGAAAATGAAGGGGTGAAGGGCATGAAGGGCGGGCTAAAGCCCTTGAGAGGGTGAGAAAATAAACGCAGAGACGCAGCGGATTCGCCCTGACGATTCTGTAGGGACGCAGAGAAAAGGGCGCTAAGGGCGGGCTGAAGCCCTTCGGGATTTTCGATTTTCGATTTGGGATTTGGGATTGCTGAAGCTCGGAGCTTTGTCATTCAGAACGGAGCTTTTGCGGAGTGAAGAATCTTTACCTTGATTTACGATTTACGATTTGTGAACCGATACTAAATACAGTTGACCATTTTAATGAAAATTGAAAATAAACGCCCTGCCGATACTGTCAGGGGCGCTAAGGGCGGGCTGAAGCCCTTGTGTGACGCAACCAGTGTAGGGCGCCGGGCGGAGCTTTTTCTACCGGAAGACATTTTTTTTGTGCTCAAAAATAGCACGGATAGCACAAATAAGGCTTATCTGAAGCGGGAATTATATTTTAAGAACATTGAAGGGCCGCCTGAAGCTCAGGTATAATGCCAGCAGGGTATGGATTTAACTCTATTATTTCAGAATGATCGTCCCCTCATATAAATCCTCCAGGGGAAAGATTAAATCATGGTCATTCCAGTTTAAGTTTCCGTCAACTAAATCAAAACTTTTAAATTTATTTTCATCAAGGTACTTTTTAATCGATGGATGCAAAGCCTTTTGTAGAAATTGTTTAAAATCGACTGTGTGCTCTGTTCCATCGCTAAATAAGATTCTGATTACATAATCTGACAAATATTTTGCCGAATTAATTTTAATCGAATTTATTGCATCATCTTTTTTATAATCGACCACAATTTTCATTTTATCCTTTGGATTGTGCCAATAATTTGTGCCATTTATACGTACGAATTTAGTGGATTTATCCGTGTGATTCCTCAAATTAAGAATTGATAATGGAAAATGGAGAATTCTGCCCGGAGGAATTGATTAGGCTGATGAAGTATGAATCCGGTAGTACTGATTACCTCTTCGAGTGTTTGGTCGCTGCTGCGCAGCTCCTTTTTTTAACATTAAGAAAATGAAGGGGTGAAGGGCATGAAGGGCGGGCTGAAGCCCTTGTGTGACGCAACCATCGTAGGGCGCCGGGCGGCGCTTTTTCTCCCGGATGACATTTTTTTTGCTCACGGATAGCACGGATAGCACAGATAGACCTTATATCAGACGGGAATTGATTTTTTAAGAACGCACGCCTTTGGCGTGGTAAACTCCGGGCGGGCTGAAGCCCTTGTGTGATGCAACCAGGGTAGGGCGCCGCTATTTTTCTCAGCTAACATTTTTTTTGTGCTCACGGATGACACGGATAGCACAGATAGGCCTTATATCGGGCGGGGATTATATTTTTAAGAACGGTGAAGCCCTTGTGTGACGCGATCAGGTTGAACACGCTGCCTTTGTAGATTTTATTTATTTTTCAAACTACTGAGATATTCCTCAGGAGATAAAACTGGTATGTCAGATTCTTTAAAATCTTTGGTATTTCTTGATATGATCATACCAGCATTCTTTTCTATGGCACAATGGTATTGCAGTGCGTCTTCAAAATCGCTGAATTTGGACGAAAGTGCTTTGTCTATTATTTTATCTGTCAGATCAGATGTTTCGGCAATGACTTTAAATTTTCTGATTTTTTCTTTTACTGCATTTTTGTCTTCGAATTTTGCAAGTAAAAAATATACAGTAGAATAGGTCAATGCAGACACGATGATTTGAATTTTTCCTTTGTCGGCCAGAGAAGTGATTTTGGCGGCTGCATCATAAAATGGTTCACGTTCACCCAATAAGTCGACCACCACATTGGTGTCGAGAAAAAGTTTGTTTTTCATTTATATTTCTCTGCGAGATGATCGGAATAGGCTGATTTGTAGTCAAAATCAGCAGGGATTTTTACGCCTGTTATTAAACTTTTCACAAAAGGGGTAATTTCAGTATCAGAATCGTTACTATTTGAAATAAGTGTTTTGAGGTAAGCTTCGATCAAACCCGAAAGGCTTCTTTTTTGAGAGGAAGCATATTCTTTGGCTTTTTCGATTACTTCTTTATCCAGCTTCAGTGTTAATTTCGTGTCCATAATTTTGTGCTATTTATACGTACGAATATAGTGGATTTATCCGTGTGATTTAAGATGGGAACAGAAGCATGTTTGGATGAATAAATAAACGCAGCGGCGCGGTGATCACGCAGGGGCGCAGTGGTATATATCTCGCAACTTAGGAAGCGAAGTGACCGGATCTCATGAGCGCAGCGAATAAAGACGGGGAGTCGCTAAGGTTTAAAGGATGGGGATTTCACGATGAGTTAGGAAAGAGCCTGATATTGGCGCTAAGGGGCGGGCTAATCCAAATGAGCTTAGTTTCTTCATGTTTATTTTCTCTTTTTTCAATATGAAGATGGAGAATATTAAGGTGCGTGGTTTGTCGCTCCCTGACGCTCCGGTCAGGATTTGCAAGCTTCGGAGCTCCTTTTTTTTAACATGGTCATGAAGGATTGAAGGGCATGAAGAAAAGGTGTTCCCGGAATGTTTAACTTATGGTCGCACAATCTATGTTGGGCTAGTTGGAAGAAGAACATGAAGGGCGGGCTGAAGCCCTTGTGTGACGCAACCAGTGTTGGGCGCCGGGCGGCGCTTTTTCTCTCACCTGACATTTTTTTGTGCTCACGGATAGCACAGATAGCACGGATAGCACGGATAGCACGGATAGTCTTTATATATGGCGGGAACTGTATTTTAAGAACATTCAACGGCTGGCTGAAGCGCTTGTGAGGATGGAAAAAATAAACGCAACTGTTTTCGGGAATCAGGAAACCTAAAAATAAACGCAGGGACGCAATGATCACGCGGAGACACCTTCCTTTTCGACCAGGCAGGCAAAGCAGGGGTAAAAGAAGTTTTTTCATGATTTGGCTTTTTTAAACTTAGCGCCGCTTTGCGACCTTTGCGCTTTCTTTGCGACTTTATTCGCTGCGCTCATGAGATCGGTCGCTTCGCTTCCTAAGTTGCGTGAAGAATAAGCGCCGTCGGCGCTAATACCTCTCGCAAAGGGGCGCCAGAGGCGGCTGAAGCATTTGAGAAGATGATGTCCCCCTTTAAACCTTAATTCAACCGCTATGATAGGGACATGATAGGGACACGATAGGGACACGATAGGGAGAAGAGCGAATGCGGAATGCGGAATTGGTGTAAATCCCGGATGAATTGATTCTGATGCGGAATTTTAGACGCGCTGGGGAGGATGAGCGGATTCGCTAAATAATTAGTCCTTCACTTTAACCATCATAAACGATTTCTTTTTTCCTCTCTCCAGGGAGATCATCATTTCAGTCGTATTTGTTTGTAATGAAACTCCTGGTTGAACGATGACTTTTTCTTTGGTTTCTGAAAATAGTCTGTTTTTGTACGTTCGTCCTTCGTCGTCTACTTTGACAATCACCGGCAGGGGATTCCGAAAACTGAGGTTTTGGATGTTTTTGCCAGTGTTCTCGAGGTTTTCGGGATTTTCATTGTAAAATAAATAAAGATTTGAATCCGAAATCATGTATCCGTACGAAAGATAATCGAGGCCGGGAGGATACCTGATTGAAGGTGCACTCACCATTTGGCGTTTTGGAATTTTTGTATTCCAGTTTATTTCGCCTTTCGGACTTATACCCGCCAGAATAATGTCATTGTAGTTGTAACCCGAGCGTGTACTGGCCTGACCAGTTGCACTGCTGCGTCCGGTCGTGCTGTTGGTGGTATTGGTTTCAACAACAAAATATTGTTCACCGACAAGAATCACACCTCCATCTGCTTTGTGAATCAGATGATTTAAATACAACTTTGATACGCCCACTTTCGGACCCTTTTGGGTGTTTTTCTTAAATTCAAATTGTCGCACTTCATCCACAATAAATGATGAGTCGAATTCCTTCACGCTTTTCTGAATAACCTGTCCGGTAGCCCGGTCAAAACGGACAAAATAGCTTCCCAACGCAATTTCATCTTCGTCATCGGTAAAAAAGCCTCCGCATACCAGTTCTCCAGATTTGTTTTTGTCGATGATGATGGAGTGAACATATTTTCCTTCCAGGTCAATACTGTATTCACTTCGCTTGTTTCCTTCATCCGTGAACTCAAACACGGCATAATTGTCCGAAGAATACTTTTTTTCCTGTTCTGTTGTGTTATTCAACAGGTAACCGCCAACCATTACATTTCCGATGTCTGATATTTCAACGGATGTGGCGTAAAAATCGTCATTGGCATAAGGAATTGTAAGATCGGTGCTCCATATTTTGTTGACATCAGCGTCAAAAATATGAATGCCGAAAGTGTAATTTCCCGAATTATTTTTTGTCTTACCGTACTCCACAGCTATTTTTGTGCTGTCCGGAGAAAAATAAAGTCTAAAACCCCGGTATCGACTGACTTTTTTGTTTTCCACGTCGATTTCTGCCAATTCCATCGCCTTGCCAGTTACCTGGAGTGTGTTCAAATCCAGTTTTTCACAGAAAAGGTACTTCTTACCCAATTGCTGATCATAATGCATTGTGAAAAGCAGCAGTGAGCCCTTTGCGTACACTAAATTCCGATATTCTACAGGCTTTCCATCAATCTTTAACTCCAATGCTGTCTCCTGTTCGAAACTCATATCTGCTCCATAGCGCGCCACCGTATATTTTTCAGTCATCGGGGTAGAAATACCCTGCAGGACATAAGTCTTTTCAATTCCCTTTCCCAATATCCGGAACAGTGTGTTTTTCGTCTCAAAAACGTCACCTTCGGAAATCGCCACCTTCCCGGAAACGTTCATACTCACAAACTGAGCTAAAGTACTTCCAATGCAAATCAGGAAAAATGCTACGCATGCAAAGATCTGTTTCATAAGTTATTATTTATTGAGATTAATTTATTAAATAATGGTTTTGTTCCGAAAAGGTAAATGAAACTTTCTAAATCTCCTTCATCATTCGGGATAGTAACATAGACATGCTTTCTACATTGTCTGTAAATTCTATAAGGGGACTTCGTCCGGCCTCTTTTTGGATTCAACCCGGATTAAGTTAGACACATAGCCCAGACGCCGAAATTATGACTTTTTTAATGCGAATGACAGCGTTGGGTTTCACTTCTGGTCATTCTTTTACATCGGAGTCCTTTTTGGGTGATACCTGTGCATTGAACCGCAGTGGATGTTGAGATTGGTTTTGACGGCGTATGGTTCGGTGCGTTTGATAATTGTGCAATGTGGTGATGACAATATCCTTCGGGATTGGTGGTTTTCAACCGACATCGGTTGCCTGCGGCGGTGGTTCCGAGGCATTGGATAGCTGAGGAGTTGAATGCGCTTTGGGGTTTGGAATTGTGCGTTTGGGAAGTGCTCCATGTCCAGCAGGGAATGCAGACGTCGCTTTCAAGGTGTGCCTGATGGTCAGGGAGGAGGGGGAAAAAGTTGAGACCGGTGAGGGTTTCGAGGCTGTCGATGGATACCACGAAGTGGGAGATGTGATCCGACGAGCCGGCATTTGGCATGATGAATCCAATGCCTTTTGGATCAGTCGGGCTGTAGTGAAGAATGGCTTTGTAGAAGTATTCGGGTACGGACACGGCGTTGGGACCGATGGTGGTCAGACCTTCCCGGAGTATGGGTCCGGTTACGATGTAGATGGTGTCATATTCCATAGCCCAATTTCGGACCTGGGTTTCGAGCCTTTGCCATACGACGCGGTTGAAGGAGGGGTGTTGTGGTGATATATTGCTGTAATAAAATGACTCCGATTGCACCTGGGGAGACCAACCCATATCGGCTGAAGGGGCCAGATGTCCTCTGTCAAATCCGGAGTCCTTATAGTCGGCGTTGTTGGCGGTGTGGGTAGTTACTTTGGGGTCGGGGCGGAAATCGTTTTTTCTTTTAAAAATATTGGACGCTTCAGCCCGGGTGAGTTCGTAGGCTACCCACAGGGCTTGTTCGTGTTCGTCGGCGTACAGGAAAGTATAACCGGTGTGGAAAATGGGGAAGGAAGTGGAATCGGTTTCGGGGATTTCGAAAAGGGTGGGAAATGGTTGCGTGTATGCGAGAGCATGGAAGAGTAAGAGGTAGGTGAGGAAGGGCCATTTCATGGGTGGAAATTAAAGAAAAAATGGACGCAGGGGCGCAATGGTTTCGCCCTGACGATACTGTCAGGACACAGAGGAAAGTGCGCTAAGGGCGGGCTGAAGCCCTTGTGTGGCGTAAAAGAAACAGACACGCGCGAATAAACATGGGTGCGGTTACGCTTTGGTTATTCATGCGTGTTTTGTTTTTTTAATGGTATTCATGAACGCTACGCATAGTTATTCATGCGTGTTTTGTTTTTTAATGGTATTCATGAAATCGCTTCGCTAGTTGTACCAGATTTTTCTACAGAATAAAAATAGACCACTGGCGAAGAGATAGATATTCCCTGTCACTGAAATCCTGGTTTTGTAGTTGACGGATAATTATTTAACAATGCGGCTTAAATGATCCCGTACATTATTTTCAAATTTGAGTAATTGTGCGAAACTTAAGTTAAATCATGCGCCTGCGGATCTTATTTCTGGTCATCACTATAAATTCATTCGAATGTTCTGCGAACTGCATCTCTTTGAGAAAAAAACTCAGGGTTTCTAACATGTCATTCGATTCCTCTTTTGAATATCTCAGCAATATGATTGTAAGCCCGCTTATCTTATGGGAGAAGATCCATTCACCGAAATTTTTATCTTCTGTCAATAGAATTTGCTGGCTGGATCGTGCGATCTCAATATTTTAAGTTTCGCATGTATTTAAGAATTGCATATATTCTTCGATTGATTAAATTATAAACTGGTATTGATTCATTTTGAGCTCCTTTCGCACAGCTTGCATTTATCGATATCTGAAAATTGAACTAATTTATTTACCTTTCTTTTTGTCTTGAAATAAAAAGAAACAAAAAATTCAAGGGCAACCCAATGCTTCCCCGCGCTCTGAAAAAAAAGCGCCAGATCAGGGGAAGTAATGGGCAGGGGCCCAAACGACAAGCGCCTTCCCCGATCTGGCTATATTTTTTTTCATTCACCCCACCGCCGGCCGCTGGGTTGCCCGGGCCGGCGCGCGGTATCGCAGGTTGGAGGTTGTTTTTTTGGTTGGAATGGTGATCATGGGGAGGTGGATTTTGGCTTAGGAGGAG
>JBGTLS010000117.1:0-5994 GCA_041744015.1 Cryomorpha sp.
CCAGTATCGGTGACAAGACCTGTGTAGAGACAATAGGCGGCATCCTGCCCGATGTGCTGGTCGAAACCGATGGCTTCTGCAAACCGGAATATCATCTCCGCAGTGCTGCAGGCCGTGGGATCTACAAAATACTGTGTCGCAAAACGCTCGGACTCCTCGTGGTGGTCTATCACGCAGATGGGTTTACCGGCGGATATGATGGTCTCTTCCAGATCGCCGAGCCGGTTGGAGGCATTAAAATCGAGGCAAAATATAAAATCGGCAACGGCAACGGCTTCTTTCACGAGTTTTTGCTGCGACTCATACACCATGATCGTGTCATTGCCAGGCATCCAGTGGAGGAAGGTGGGATATGCATCAGGTGCGATCACAGCGGCTTCTATGCCAATGACCTTCAGAATATGGTAGAGGCCCAGGGAAGAACCGATCGCATCCCCGTCTGGTCCGCGGTGCATGGTGATGACTACGCGGGGCTGGTTTTTGAGTCGGGTTTTGATTTCTTCTATGGGTGTATTTTCAATCATGAGGGCAAAGGTAAGTTTCTCTTCTGTATTCATGGGATTGTCAAAATTTGTATTGATCCATATGTTTTAAAGGACACACCCCCGGCCCCTCTCAAGAGGGGAGTCTGGCTCGAAAATCCCTGTAATGATTGAAAGAACACAGAACCCGGAGATATCAAATCATTCTCTCGCCTTGTAACGCACCAGCCTGAGCGTGGGAAGTCCCCTCTCGAGAGGGGATTTAGGGGTGTGTTTATGCTCTCCCCACATAAATATCCTTTTGCCGAAAGGCTGGAATACCGTATTTTCGCGGCAAAGATATATCCATGCGATTTTTTATAGATACAGCAAACCTCGACCAAATCCGCGAAGCCCAGGACCTGGGGGTACTCGACGGTGTAACCACCAATCCCTCGCTGATGGCCAAAGAAGGCATCTCGGGCGAATCGAACGTGATCAAACACTACCTCGACATCTGTGAAATCACAGACGGTCCGGTGAGTGCCGAGGTGATTTCCACCGACTTTAAAACCATGGTGACCGAAGGCGAAAGACTCGCTGACCTCCACCCGAATATCGTGGTGAAAATCCCGATGATTCGCGACGGGGTGAAAGCGCTGCGCCATTTTACTGACAAGGGCATCAAAACCAACTGCACCCTGATATTTTCTGCCGGACAAGCTCTGCTGGCCGCCAAAGCAGGTGCTACATATATGTCTCCCTTCATCGGTCGGCTTGACGATATTTCAGTGAACGGCATTGAACTGATTGAGCAAATTCGTTTGATCTATGACAACTACGGGTACGAAACGCAGATTCTCGCAGCTTCAGTTCGCCACACCATGCACATTATCCAGTGTGCTGAAGTGGGTGCTGATGTAATGACTGGCCCATTAAGTGCCATTCTCGGATTGTTGAAACATCCACTCACCGACAGCGGATTGGCCCAGTTTCTGGCCGACCATAAAAAAGCGGCTTCAGCGATCGCTTAATTCCTGGTAAAAACTTGCCTCCAGGCCACCCAGGTATTGCGGTGGCTTTTTTGTGTCAAAATTATACCTTTGAATATCTTCTAAAAACAACCATATGCTCCTCAACATACATCCGGAAAATCCCGACCCCAAGCGCATGAATCAGGTGGTGGACTGCCTGCGCGGTGGCGGTGTGATCATTTACCCGACCGATACGGTATACAGCATCGGTTGCGACCTGATGAACCCGAAAGCAGTGGCCCGTGTGGCCCAGCTGAAAGGTCTGAAACCCGAAAAAGCGAACTTTTCGCTGATTTGTTTTGACCTGAGCCATATCTCGGAATACGCGCGTATCGAAACGCCGGATTACAAACTGATGAAAAAGTCCTTGCCGGGGGCCTTCACCTTCATCCTGAATGCCAGCAGCAAGGTGCCTAAAATATTTAAGAGCAACAAAAAAACCATCGGTATCCGGGTGCCCAACAACCTCATCGCCCGCGAACTCGTGCGCCTGCTTGGAAATCCCCTCATCGCAACGTCTGTACACGATGATGATGAAGTGATAGAATACACCACCGACCCGGAACTCATCCACGAAAAGTACAACCACCAGGTGGACATCGTGATCAATGGGGGTTTTGGAAATAATGAAGCATCGACCATAGTCGACCTAACCACCGGAGCACCGGAAATTGTAAGGCAGGGTATTGGGGAGTTGGAATTGTAAAAAACAGTTGTCCTGCGGTCGGAGTGATAAAGCCCGGAACCCTTTTCATTCAGAGTGTTTAAAATGAGACATTTAGAGAAAGGGAATGACGGATTGATTTACAGGGCTTTATACACAATGAAAAAAAATCCGTCATTGGTAGCGTAGCGAAGAATCTCTAACGCTGATTGGACAGATGCCTCGTTCCTCGGAATGACATAACTTGGAGCTTTGTCGCGGTACGTCAGATTCTATTTGTCAGTGATCACTTCCAACTTCAATTTCGTGCGATCTGAATGGTACCTTTTTCACTGATTACCTGGTCGAGATACCCTAAACCTTCTACGACGTAAAAATACTGTCCTGCCGGACAAGGTGCCCCTGTGTTTTGATAGCTCCCATCCCAGTTTTTATCGGATTTGGTGGAATCAAATACGGTCTTCCCCCATCGGTCGAATACTTTTGCCATGAGCATTTTAGGTTCAAATATTTCGATCGCCCAGATATCGTTTTGCCCATCACCATTGGGCGTAATGATATTGGGAATAACCACCAGACAGGATACGAAAGTGATCTCCATACCATTATAAGAAGGACAATTGTTGAGGTCGGAGGCCATGACAAAATAAGATCCCGTCGTATTTGCCACGAAAATCGAATCGGCCGAACCGTCCTGCCATACATACGATATAAAGGTGCCACCGGAAGGTGAGATAATCAGGTCTCCACTGTCGCAGAGCACTGTATCGGCCGGCAAAACCACTTGCTCAGTAACCAAAACATCTACCAAAATCGCGACAGTATCGGAGTTGCATCCATCGAGCGTTGCCCATGACAAATAACTTCCCGCATCCGTAATAGAATCGATGTAATAGGCCTGTTCAGGACCTCCCACCAAAACGCTGCCATCAGCCGTGAGCCAATTGTATGTAATGGCTGTATCTGTTTCCAGCACCCAAAGTGACACGGGCTGACCCGTACAAACAGGGGAACTTGAAGTGGTGACCGGCGTTAAGGGAACTGGGCGGGGTACGACATCAACATTTACCACCGGTCCGACGCACCATTCTGAAAAAAGAAACACCAAAACAGCAGATGTATCTGTTGGTCCAAGCAACACATAATTGGGTGCAGATACCGTGTCGTTGTCAAAAATCCAGGATGATTGGTAGGTGGAACCGCTTTGCAGAATAATGTCCTCACCGAAGCAGGGCAGGTCATAGTCAACGACCGGTGCCGGCACATTTTCAAAGCTGAGAAAAACGGAGTCGGCCACCACGTAGCAGCCCAAAATATCCAACGCGGCAACGGTAACTGCACCATCGGTGGTGACGAAAATATCCTGGCCGGTCTGGTCGTTGCTCCATTCGTAGTCCATGAATCCGCCCGTGGCCTGGAGGTGGATGGTATCGCCCACACAAGCCGGTATTGCGTCTATTACCGTTATGCTCACCTCGCTTTGACTATAGCCAACAGTGATGGTGATTTCCGAGATCACATTGCAACTTTCCACTTGTGCGCTGTAGGTCCCTGGTTCTGTGATGACCTGTTGTGCCCCGCCTCCTGTGAGGGGTGCCATCCAGGTGATGGCGGTGGGATTGGTAGCGACCACCGAGAGGGTTACCTCCCCATCATTGATGCACAGACTTGGCGGCCATGCGGTAATATATGGCGTGGCATAACCAGACACCTGGGCCGTGTTTGACACCAGGTTGCACCCTTCATAAAATTCTACTTCGGCATAATACAATCCCGGATCAGTAACGACAATGCTTGATCCCGTTCCCATAGGTCCGGCTGGGCCAACCCAGCTGATGGTACCCGGGCTGGTGGTGCTCAAAAGGACGGATGCGCCGGGGCATATCACCGCTTCTGCGGGAAAGGTGTTTATGACGGGGGTGCTCACAGTATTGACGTAAATAGAAGAGGAAGCTGATTTGCTACATCCAAAACTATTTGTCAAAGTCACGTTGGCATTGAGATAGCCAATGGCCGAGGTGAAAACTGAATCACCAGATGCCGTAATGCTGTCCACTTCAAAATAGTATTGCGGATTCCCATTTGAAGTTACCGTTATTACATATTGAGACCCGCTGCAAACTACCTGTGGGCCAATGAGTTGAATGGAAGGTTCCGGCAAAGGCAATATTTCGATGTAAATCGAATCTACAGCGTAATACAGGTCAGGATTGTCAAAACACAGGGTATCCCGATAGGTGATTTCCGTTTCTACTATGTACCAACCTGTAGATGGAGAGTTGATGTAAAACCAGGAATCATCCGTTTCGCCTGCGTAAACGCCATTCACAAAATACACAATCGAAAAGTCGGATGAATTTCCTTCATTGAGGTATTGCCCCGATATGGTCTCTAAATGGTATACCTGAATTTTCTTATTGCTACAAATAGCTACTGAATCAGAAACCAGATTGTATCCATTGTAAAATTCAATCTCAGGAGCAATGGTATCAAGCGGCGTGGATGATTGAGAAAGAAAAATATGTGTGGATGAAGTGCAGCCGATAGAGTCCGTCACCACGGCGTAATAGTGACCCTGGGTGAAAGCCCAAACAGAATCTCCGGTCAGAAAACTACTTCCTGAGCCTCCTGACCATTCAAATTCCAAACCGGGTAAATATTGTGAAGACAGGATGACACTGTCGCCCGGACAAAGATGGATGGAGATGGGCGCCAAAGTGCTGTCATTTATCCCCCAACTATCAGATATGGCTGGTTTCAGGGGCTTGGGTGGGGCGATCACCCATACCGTATCAACAAGGGTATAGCACCCATCCGCCCGGGATACCAGTACAGAAACTTCTCCTGTAAAGGCAGCGTCTATGACATGCATACCGCTCCATGCATATGAATAGTAATTGGGTGGCAAAGACGAGAGATTCCTGAAAGTATTGACGCGTAAATAATCCGGATAACAAACAACAAGTGTATCCAATCCATTACCAGCATTGTTCCAACCATTGTTATTGCTGTAAATTTGGGCCGGGGGCACAGAAAAATCACAATCGTCTATAAGTGAAATGTCATAAGGATCAATGGGAGGGGTTGAGGGATCAATTCCTTTATAAATGAATCCACTTACGCCATTGGCGCCCTGTCCGGAAACACAGGAATAACCTCCATAATTATCAATGTTACAAAATGTCTGGGAACCGAAAGTATGGTCCACACCGCTTATGTTTCCCGTAGAGGGCAGCGGCAAGAGGAGACAACCACCCCATCCCGAAGATGACCGGGAATAACTTCCCACCATTATTTCATACCCATCTGGGGGGATGGAGACGCCACGCCCTTCGTCATTGAGCGCGCCCCCACCCTGATGTGCATATGTCAGTTCGCCCTGCGAATTATGGGCAATCAGGTATATATCCCGGAAGCCAATACTCCGGAAAATCCTTTCACCATACATGCTGCTCAGACTGTCAAATGTACACTCAAACCAACCCGTCATCACCACCTTATCATTGTTGCAATCCAGTCCCCGCGCACCCAGCAGTGAATTGCTTCCATAAGTCCGACCCCATTGGTAGGTGCCCTGTGCATTGAATTTGGCGAGAAAAACCGCATTGTCATAATCATTGTTGATCACCGGAAAGGAATTCGTGTTGAAGAACGTTAAAGTCGGGCCGCAATCGCCGGTGATGTACACCTGTCCCCCGCTCTCGGCGATGGCATAGCTCGAACTCTGGTCGCTCCCGCCAGCATACCGAAACCAGATTTCCTCGCCCGCTGTCGAATATTTGATGAGGAAAAGCGCATTGATGATTGGGTTGTTATAAATATTATCAAAGGTGAT
>JBGTLS010000118.1:0-5906 GCA_041744015.1 Cryomorpha sp.
GAGAAAAACCGCGTGGTGCGAAGCCAGAAATACGAAGAGGCAGCAAAACTCCGCGACAAGGAACGGAGTTTGCTCGAAGAATTAGATCGCGCAAAGAACAGATGGGAACAAGCTTCCAAAAGTCACCGTGAGACCGTAACAGTCGACAATGTGGAAGAAGTGGTTGCCATGATGACGGGGATCCCCGTTCAGAGAATCGCAGAAAAGGAAAGTGGTCGCTTGTCGCGCATGGGTGAAAATCTCGAAGGTCGCGTAATCGGTCAGGAAGAAGCGATCAAAAAAGTAGTTCGCGCCATTCAGCGAAACCGCGCCGGACTGAAAGATCCCAATAAACCAATTGGATCGTTTATTTTTCTTGGACCCACCGGGGTTGGAAAAACCCAGTTGGCCAAAGAACTCGCCAAATTCCTATTCCAGACGGAAGAATCACTCATTCGAATCGATATGAGTGAGTACATGGAAAAATTTGCCATCAGTCGATTGATTGGGGCACCTCCCGGATACATCGGTTACGAGGAGGGTGGTCAGCTCACAGAAAAAGTGCGTCGTCGCCCCTACTCGATTATTTTGCTCGACGAGATAGAAAAAGCGCATCCCGATGTGTTCAACCTGTTGTTGCAGGCTTTGGACGATGGTCAACTTACCGACAGTCTCGGCCGCAAAATTGATTTCCGAAACACGATCATGATCATGACTTCGAACATCGGAGCACGTCAACTCTCTGATTTCGGAACGGGTGTTGGATTCGGAACCAAAGCACGGATGGAAAATCAGAGTTCAGCTCAGCAGGCCATCATTCAAAGTGCCCTTAAAAAGGCATTTGCACCGGAATTCCTGAACAGAATTGACGACGTTGTTATTTTCAACGGTTTGACACGAGAGGATATTCACAAGATTATCGATATCGAACTCGACAAACTCTACAAGCGAATTCTGGCGCTTGGATACAAAATCAAAATGACCGATGCTGCGAAGGATATCATCGCAGAGCGTGGTTTTGATGAAAAATTCGGTGCGCGACCTTTGCGCAGGGCTATTCAGAAATATGTGGAAGATCCACTGGCTGAAGAAATCATCAATGCCAATCTCGAAGATGGCGATACCATCAACATTGGCTACAAAAAGGAAAAAGATGAAATCACCATCAAAATTCTGAAAGGAAAAAAACCAAAGGAATCGGAAGAAAAACCGGAGGAGCGCAAATCAGACGATGAATGATTGAATTGATTTGGAATAAATGAGAAACGCCGCGAGGATTCGCGGCGTTTTTTTATGGTAAGACCTAATAGGTGTCTATCGCGCAATGATCAACTTAGTCGATATTGTTGCGGATGGGCTGGTTAACTTGCATACATAAATGCCATTCGGCAAATGACTGCCGTCAAACTCCTGCAAATACATTTGGTTGGGAGTAACGGTCTGATGAAAAACGTCAGCTACCTTCTTACCATTCATATCGTATACAGCGAGGTTTACCATTTCGTGATGATCCGTTTGAATGGTAAAAGTCGCATAGCCGTTGCCAGGGTTGGGTTGAACATCCAAATGTGCTGTTTTACACGCCACTTTTTGAATGATCAACTGGTTGGAAGCAGCAACGCACGGAGGGATATTGGGTGGGTTGATGGTGGATGGATTAACATTATTACTAAATACAACGTGAACAATTCTGTAAGTACCCACCGGGCGATTGGTAAAATTGAAAATGCCATTCTGGTTGATGGAAAGCACGGTATTGGCCTGGGCGTTTAAAAGCACGAAACGGGAGTTGGGTCCGGATGCGCCCGTGACCGTAGCATTGACATTGCCCGAGCACAAAGTGAGAGGTGAAGCCGTGCTAATTGTGCCGGCATTGAGATTTACCGAATTGACTACAATGAAGTTGGAAATGTCATAACATCCACTGAGGTCGCTTACGTTGGTCAGGCCGATTAGCTGGCTGGCATTTTGTACAGAAACGTGTCCGACGACGTACTGACCCGCAGGCAGGTTTTCAAAATTGAACAATCCACTGGTATTGCTGGCAACAATTTGCAAATCAGACTGTCGGGCCACACCAAATCGACCGATTCCAACATTTCCAGTCACAGTGAATTGTATCAAATCAGGATATCCATCGCCGATGCAAATGTTATGAACGGCGCTGGTACTTGTCAGGGTGCCGCCATCAACTGCACAACCCGAACCGCACTCCCCTGTTGTCCAGCTCGTCACGCCGCCGTAGAAGTATGCATAACATTCGTTGCTATAGGTTTCGCCATCACAACCACATACCGGCGCATAGATTTGGATGCAGATGGCATTCAGATCGATCTGGTCCGGATTTACACAGTTGTTACATCCATTGCACTCGTTGAGGCTGGGCTCTATTGCGGGTGAATAGTCTACATTGTCGATCACAGCCGAGCATCCTGAAATACCTGTACAGACTCCATCCACCAACGCGTAGCCAAGGAACATATCGCAAGGTCCAAAGTCCAGACCTCCGAGGTCGGTGCATGGCTCAACCACCTGGCTACATGGGCCATCTGTCCAACTTGTAACGCCACTGTAGAAGGCAAAACATTCGTTGCTGTATGTTTCCTCATCACAACCACATACCGGAGCGTATATTGCCGGGCAGACAGCATTCGGGTCGATCTGGTCCGGGTTTATGCAATCGTTGCAAGCCCTGCACTCCAGGAGGCTGGACACTATTGCGGGAGAATAATCTATACCATTGGATATCGTCGAGCACCCTGATACAGGGACACAGGCCCCATCCACCACCCCATACCCTAAAAACAGTGCACATAGACCGAAATCAAGTCCACTCAGGTCGGTACAGGGGTCCACAACCAATGCACCGCACTCTCCTTCTGTCCACGAAGTTACTCCGCCATAATTTACAGCATAACAAGTATTCGAATAGGTGACTCCATCGCACCCGCAGACAGGATCCCACAAGGCAATGCAATTAATCTCCGGATTAATCAGTTCGGGATTTATGCAATTATATACTTCAAGACTTTCAATCGGAGAAGACATTGTGTAATCTGAAGATTCGTATCTGCTGTACGTGCTTAATTTCACTTCATCATCCGGCTGAAGAGCAAGAAGTTTATGTGACTGAGGCTGACTGATATTTTCATGAGCTGATAGTGAAAATGCCGAAAAAGCAAACAGGAAAATCAGTCCAGGCAGTGCGTAATGTTTTGAGATTGTAATGTTTTTCATGGTTGTAAGTATTTGGTTATTGGTGATCATTGCGGTAAGGCATCATCCCACTGGGGATTGGATACGGCTTTTGTCGTTCATCCACTTTTAATATTTGAAGTTAATAATTATAGCGCATTTTTTCACTATGTGAAGAATTGATTTTCAGAACAGCAATAAATTCGACACATTACCAGGTGGTTAATTCACGGGGCATACAGTCACGAAGGAATGAAACGTCATGGTGGTCGTGTGACGTTCAATAAGAAATGCTGTCGACTATGAGCTTTAGCTGTCGGCGTCTGCCAGAAAAATGGCCAGGATGCTATGAATCACTTTTTCGTTAAACGGCCGAACGGCGTACTTCAAATGATCTCGTAGTCACCTGATTGGGAAAAGTGATTCGCAATTCGTACATCCCATCGCTCAGCGCATCGGTGTGCATGCCTTTCACCTGAATGCCTTTTTCAAGAACTTCTTCAAAAACAACCTGAGTCACATCGCCATTGGATAAAAGAATTTCGCCCTTCACCCTGGCCTTATTGGGCAGATCGATCCGAATAATCTGATGCATATCCACCGGATTCTTTTCGAAAGGAAACAAATAAGGAAAGCTTTCCTGAATTTCATTGCGTCGCAAGTAACGTTTTAGCCAACGCGCGAATACAACCACGAAAATTACAACCAGCGTGGTGAGAATATATTTTTCAATGGTAGACATGTTTCTTTTTATTAAAGTGCGATCAATCCTTCAATTTTGGCCGCCCGCTCGTAGCGTTCCAATACAGCCTCGGCAGTGAGCATAATTTCTTTGGCAGTGATACTGGTGTAATTCCCATTTTTGCTCGGACGCAAGCGAATTTCTGCTGTTGTCGCGTTGAAAAGCGCCTCCACCTGTGCAATCTTTTCATTATCGGCCGGAATGATAAATTTGAACATAAACAAAGCCGGCCAGTCGTGGGTGGCATCCAGGGTTTTCCGGATGCGATCAAAATCTGAAGTATCCATGGGAGTACAAAGGTAGTCATGATTGATTCCCAAACCATGATTTCATTTCTGGAATAGTTCGTGATAATATGTCGTGCTGTAAATGAACGAATGAAATAGTCAGGTGTACAGCAAACCAAAATGCCATTGAAAATACTCGCCATCTTCCTCCTTTTTCATGTCGTATCAATGGGTCAAAACCCTTCGATGCCATTTGAACTGGAGAGATATCCCGCTGAAATATATGCCCGTTCCGTTCTGTCCGGACCGTTTAACAATGAGGATCAGGCGCTTGAGACATACCTTTCAGAATACAAACGACAACGAGCGACAGATCCCGCAAACTATTTTCCACCATCCACGCTTCCGCGAAAAAATGCTGCCGGTTATATACTGATTCATTTTCCGAAAGGAGAAAGTGCAGCATTGATCCAATTTCTGGAAACAGAAGGGTCTCAAAAAGCTTGCAGCGCATTGCTTCAGACAGTTAGCACGTTATCACACACCTTGCCATACCGCTTTCTCGCAGCTTATTTACTGAAAAATAAAGAGATGGAAAGGCTAACCCTACTGGAAATGAAACAACGCGGCATGTTGTCTGAATTTTTGGTGGCATTTGGGGAAAATATGATCAATTCAGCCCGGGATGCAGACGCCATCATCACCAACGGTTTTCAGGATTTAATTGCGTTTCGTGCAGCACAATTAACCGGGAACTCAAACACAGAAATCCCGGTGTATAACCTGTTCGTTGAAAAATGTAAAGCATTCAGTGGTACGACTACGGCGAACATCCTCGGAGACAATAACGCGCGGGTATGGGTAAGTCCGGTGATGTCCATTGGTTTTCTCAGCCAATATGAAAACAATCTTTGGACTTCCGGAATTGGGTTCACATACAATTCCAATCCACACCCGGATCCTGAGTTGCCTATTGCAGGATTGCTGGCTGTTGCAACCCAATTCGAAATGCCTGTGGTTGATCCGGCCAGGTTCAATCCTTCCCTGAAAGGTTTAGCGCAAGCTTACACACCCTTCCTGAAGTCGATCGAATCATATGTTCTGGCCTCGGGAAGCGCCAAAGATCGAAAAAAGGTGCGCGAAATCACTGAGTATCTGGAACCGTTCAGGAAATAGAGTATGGCGGGAGAAATTGTTCACATGTATTCAGACGAACAGCTCATGGCTCAGTCAGCGCTTGGGGACCGGAAATGTTTTGAGATGCTTTACGACCGGTATGCCGGGAAGATTTACCAGTACTTTCTCCGCATGTTGTGGCGCGACCATGCCCTGGCAGAAGATCAGACCCAAGAGGTTTTCCTGAAAATTGTACACAAACCACAACTTTTTGATCAGAGCCGTCAGTTCAAAACGTGGATTTACAGCATGGCCAACAACATGTGCAAAAACCAGTATCGCCACAAAGAAGTTGTCGAAAAAGCGCAGCTGGAGATCGCGTCAACTTCCGTCAAAAGTACCACTCAATTTGTAACTGAATACGACAAAAAGAACTTCAAAAGTGCTTTAGATGAGGCCCTGCAAAATATTGATATTCATAAAAGAAATGCGTTCATACTTCGATTCAAGCACGACATGAGCATCCGCGAAATTGCAGACATCACCGAAAGCGCGGAAGGCACAGTGAAGTCGCGTATTTTTTATACACTCAAAGAATTGGCTGATGTGCTCAGCGAATATAATCCCCACGAAAACCATGCATGATC